>JBNLFC010000338.1:0-4347 GCA_050305335.1 Leptospirales bacterium | reverse complement strand
CGTAGACCAGATCAGCGCCAAACAACTGGCCAACACAGCCAGCATCGTAGACCCCATGAGCGCCACCCTCATGCAACTCACACCCCAATTGATGCTCATGAACTCCCTGTACAACGTGGAGATAGGCTCACGAGTACACAGACGCGACAGAGCCGACCTCATCGAAGCCCAGGTCGTAGCCAGCGCGAAAGGCGCCCTGAAAGCAGCCGGAACAGTCGTAATGACAGCCGGAAACGTCATCGCCCCCGGAGCCGCCATAGCAGCCGGCACCCTCATGATCGCCGCCGCCGAATCCGTACACGTCAACACACGTACCGGCGACATGAGTGTAAAAATGACCGATCAAGCAGCCATCGCCACAGGAGTCTCCCTGTTGACAGCAGCCCTCCCCGGATTGCAGGGACCCGTAGGAAGCTTTATCATGGGACTGGCCAGCGGAGGCATGCAATATGACGAAGAGGGGATATCGCAGGGCTTCTCGCTGGAAGGAGCACAGGGAGAGAGAGCCCTGCTCAATGGAGGAGCCGGTTTACTGACAGGATCCAGCGGAGGCAACTCAATCATCGCAGGAACTCTGACATCCACCATAACAGAATACCAGCTCATGAAAAAGTATGGAGTGGAGCAGAGCGGATACAGTGCCATGCTTCGCAGCGACATGGGCAGCATGGGCAGCCTTGCAGGAAGTATGCTTGCCAGCGAAGCCACAAAAGCATGGGCCAGGAGAGCCAACGAGCGAAATCGTCAGCAGAGAGAGCTGGAAGTCATCCAGGGAATGGGCTACAAGACACGAGAGGAGTTCCTGGAAAATTTCAAAGAGAACACATTCTACAGACAGCAAAGCCAGACAACAGACGAATACCTTGCAAGCCTGCGAAATCAGGGAGTGGATACAAGCGAGCTGGAGGCATTCGTGTCATCGGAGCGGGCGAGAGGTGTAAGGGATCTCACACCGGAGGAGATTGCAAGAAAACACGGCCAACCCCTACCGCCCAAACCGGATCTTGTTTTCACCCCGTATGTGGGCTGGAGTATTGGCGATCCAACATTCCAGAGAGGCAGCATGGCGGACAATCTTGCCAGCTACGGAAATCGGGAGACGAATATCCTTAGCGAAAATAGCCGTTTTATGGAAGGAATGGGGGAAGGCACTCCCTCTAGTGGAACTCGTAATAACGATGGAAGCTATAACACCGGTTATGCCTTTGAACAATTGGGAACCTCCCTGTGGGAATCCATGAAAAACAAAATTGCAGGAGCGAAACGCGCATTCTTTGAAGTCACAGTGGGAAGTGCGGAAATGTTCCATCAATTTCAGAGAAACCCTCTGAAATTTATTGAGAACTTCAGAAACGGAGACACTAACACCCCCCTAACAAACATGCTAAAGGGAATTATCTCACGACAACGGCTTTCTGAGGTGGAGCCCGCTAAATATCAATCCACCATGCAGGAGATCGAAGAGTCGGAGGTATTCAGTACATGGGTACCGGCAGGAACAGAAGCAGCGTTATCACTGCCAGCCATTGCGATGCGCTTGAGGAATTTGTCCAGAGCCAGATTCCTATCTAATGCCATTAAAAAGCTGTTTACAAAAGTGGATGATGCAGCTAGATTTGTCACAAAGAGTGGAGCCAACGCCGCAGATGATATAGTTCGTTACTATCGTGTTCAAGGTGGTCAAGGCACGAACCAAAGCAAGCGACTTATCCAAATTCTTGACGATGGAACTGTTTCCATTCCTAACAAAAACCATAATCTGAATATTAGTGCTGGCAGTAGAGAACATGCCGAATATTTCTTAAGCAAGCGTGGCGGCAATGCTGAGATAGTTGAAATGGATGTTCCTAAATGGTTTGATGATTTTGTAAAAGAAAGTTCAATTCCACAGGGTGGCTACAAGAGTAATCCCCTGAATCAAGGGGGCCAGGCTCCTAAAATCGTCGATCCAACAACTCCCGGTCGTTCTTATGAATTACCTGCACCTTGGATTCAGTGGTTAGAAGAAAATGCTCAAGGTGGTAGAATATTAAGGTAAGATGGTATGGAGTTTCATCCACAATACGCTGAGAATATTATTGTATTTATTGTATGCGATGACGTACGCAGCTGGTACGTGACAGAGAAAGATTATTGGTATCTTGATTTAATAAAATTGCATTCCGAAATGGTTAACGCTTACAGTGAATCGAAAATGCAGTTACCAGCCGGTTATATTGATGATTTTTCGGAAAGGCATGATATTGCTGTTCTGAATAAAGATACAGCAAAAGATTTTCTGGAGAGTATTGGCTCTTTGCGTGCAACAGTGGAAGAGTTAAGGGAGTTATTTGTTGATAGTGTCGTTATTTCTGAAGATGATGACGCTCTTCTTGATTTCGTTCCCAGTCTGTATGTTGATTTTGATAAAAGTATCCTATACTCATACTATCCTGAAATGATAGAATTTGAGAAATATATTCCTTCAGGTTGGAAAGGGGAGTATCGGAATTTTTTTCCACTTATTCCGTCTGAATTGCGATATTGGGTTGTTGATGGTAAAGATATTTTCAGTGAAGTTGATTCACTTTCCTGAATAGAGGTAGGCATGGATTCAAGTAAATTGGTATTGATAAAGGATTCTTTCCAAAAAGGCGAAACGGATGAGTTTGTTGATGGAATAACGGTGATTATTGATGGTAAGGTTAAAGAAGTTTTTGATCTGATTATTCAAAAAAATAAAAAGTATAATGATTACACAGAGGTGTTGCGTGATGCCATTTTTGAGGGGGTGAATAATATTATTAAGTCAACAAAGTAATGTGGGTCGCGAATCCTTTATCTGATTGGCCATGTTACTGTTTAGCTATCAGACATCCTTCGGGGAATGGGTAGATTTTTTCTTCCGGTAATTTTTGCTTAGCCTTTTCAATGTTCCCACTTTCAATAAAACGATGAATTTCATGGGCAAGTGGTGTTATATCGGTGATTTTTTGTATCCATTCATTTGTGTATTTCGCAACCGCCATTCCCTTCAATCCGATTTGTATTGATCTGAAAGATAAAGGTTGTAGATTTATATCACGTTCTGGGTCCCATTGGATGACGATTGACTTCTCTTTTTTTTGGCTTTCCCAATCTGTTTTGGATTCGTAAACATCAGGGTCAAAGTGACTCAGGCAAGAATTGTTAAGAATCCAATCGAATCCGTCTCTGCTGATATCAATTGCGAGAATTCTCTTTTGATTGTCATCTTTATATCCCCAGCCTGCCCGGTACATCATCCATAAGAAAGAAGGTTTTATCCATGTCATTCTATCCATTTTGAAAGGTGGAGAAGTGAACGTCGAATGCTTCAATGCATTATCGGCAATGGTGTCATTGTATGCCTGGTAAACTCGAATCGTTGTGGAGTTATAAACAGCTCTGATCTCTTTTTCTTTGGACATTATATTTTAACCTTTTCTGATGTAACCCCGGAAGCGTTGGTCCCGTCGGCCCCTTCGGGTGAGGCCGCCGGTCCCCCCACCTCCGGGGGTATTTATTGTTTTTGTCTCTCTGTTAATCGTTCATGGCCCGCTATTTCGCGGCATTTTCTTTTTAGTAAATCCACAGCTTTTTTGTAATACCGGCGCGGGATCGTGCCGCCGACCGGTGGGGTGCCGGTGGCGGTGATCTCCGCAACGGGGGTTTACGCTTTCAGTAAAGCGTTGATGTTGTTTGCTTCCCTCCTTTCGTTTTCTTCTGCGAAGAAGCAGGAAGAGCATTTGGTTTTATCCCGGCAGGCGCGACAGATGGATTCCCGGTCCATGTGTGCGGCCAGATAGGAAATCATGTCCTCGGATGCTGTGGTCATCGGTTTTTTTAGAGCCCAGGCGATCCGTCGCAGGGTTCTTGAAGATTGTGTGCTGAGCTGTGGACTGTAAGCCATAACGTGGCCTCCTGTAACAGAAAGATGTTATATGTTAGTATAAGCATCAAGCGGATTGCGTCAATAAAAAAGTGATGTAATAGCAAACATTTTTGAGAAAAAAGTTATTATTTTTGCTTTGAAAGAGTGGTAGAGGAATGGAAAACGGGGAATGAGTGAGATTATCCCGGAAATTGGAAACAGGGTCACGGAATTCCGTAAGAAACAGAATGTCTCTCAGCAGGATGTGGCAGACGCAACGGGATTGAGCCGCCCCTATGTCGCTCAGGTAGAGTCAGGTCGATCAAATCCTTCTTTCAAGTTACTGTATCAATTGCGAACGAACTATAACCTTTCCATTGACTGGCTTCTTTCCGGTCGTGGTGAGATGATCGTTTCGGAAAACAGCATCGTGGATGAGATGACGGAAGAGCATTACGATTTGATAAAGAAGCTTC
>JBNLFC010000337.1:0-4373 GCA_050305335.1 Leptospirales bacterium | reverse complement strand
TGAATTTTGATTCTAACTTTAGAATCTCCACGAGACCGAGGATTTCTCGCCTGGTGTACTCCTCCTTTTTTTTAAATAGGTCTATCCAGTAACGCAAGAGAAGCGTTCCCGGTAAGAGCAGGAGAAAGAGAATGGTCCAGACGGTAAATTCCAGCATGCAGGGTCCAGCTTAGATTCCATTGAAATCCATGGAGCAAATTGCAATTCAAAAGCTCATCTTTTCAGAAAGCTTCTATTGAAGCAATTCAGCGAAACGATCTTCTGCCCCGGACTCAGGATATTTACTATATACTTCGACTACTTTGTAACTGATTTTCTGTAAAAAAGTTTCCCGGGAGAGGGAGATTCTTGCACCCCCCGGTAGCGTGGTCCACTCATCCATAGAGGACTCAATGCCCTGAAAAGGCATTCCTTCACTCCAGACCTTCATATGGGTGGGGTTTCCATTGCGATCGGTAACAATCATGTACGCATCGCCCGGTTTCCCGTCCCCATCTGGAAAGGTGTAGAGGATGGCCTGATCACCGATCTTTGTCATCACAGCCTTTTTCCTGTAAAAGAGGTCGAATGGTTGGAGCCAGAAAAGCGCATGCTGGTGGTACTGTCTGGCCTGGGCGATGACCTCATCGGCTCTTTTTTCCGATACGGGCTTATCGTTTTCCAGAGCTATGCTCCTGTTGCTGATCTCGTTGGTTTGCACGCGGAAGGTATCGGTTTTTTCTGTGTAAGTGACCTCCCACAAAGAGCGTTTCATATCGATCCAGTGGCGGGCACCTGTGGAGTTTGATACAAACTCAATGGCTGCAATCTTTCTCCATTGCTCATAGCCAATGGCTTTCTGGATTTTCTGGTCCAGCTTTACAGCCGTTTCACCAGTTTCGCCCGTGGGCCGTGCTTCACTTGCGGTACGAAAGAAGGCAATGAGGGTAAGTGTGAATACAAGAGCTGTGACGCCTGCAAGGGGCAGGAAAAATTTACGCATGGTTTCCTATCCGAAAATTGGTAGCTGTGCAGGGGCTCTCCCCTGACAAAAAGCGCTACCTGGTATCTATCCCAGATTCCATTAGCAGCCGGAAGATGCAACGGAAATCAGAGGCGATCCATAAGCTTTTGAAAATCGCTCCATAAAATCCGGAGGGAGTCGATGGCATTCTGGACATACATTTCACCGGAGTGGCCGGGGCGTGCGTCGGAGCGCACAATGATGATGTTATTTCGCCGTCCTTTGCGTGCATGAAATCCTGGCAGAACATCGATGGCTTCGCAGATGAGACTGGAAGCAGTCTCGTTGGTGAGATTATCCTCATCCAGCAGGCGCAATTTATGATAAAGCCGCTGGAAAACGATCATGGACATCATTCTGGGATCGGTACGGCCGGGAAGGTGGATGGAGTCGTTCTCAAGAATTTCTTTTTCTTCCATAGCTCTATGGCCTTCTCTTTACTTTAGTAGCGTTTCAGGCACGCCGCGGTTCAGGGCCGTACGCAACGCACGTAATGCACAGCCGTATTGGTTGTCCCAAATTGAACTTCCCCAAAACTGGATTCACCGAAGCCGACTATTACAGCTTCTTTAGTGTTGTCTGTATTGACTGTACCGCTCCAGAAGTATTTGTCGTCGGGTGTGTCCGGGAAAAAGGCGATGTAACCGGAGTAGGTTATATTAGAAGCCAGAAGAGCCAGTTCATAACGTGTGGGCAGACGCCAGTCTGTTGCACCCGCATAGCTGAGCCCATTGCAGCTATCATAGGCAGGGCCAGCGTTGGCGCTGAGTGTTGTGGCGTCAAAACAAAGGCCCTCATATTGACACCAGTTCATACTGGTGGCTCCGTAAGTGGTTCCAGCTCCTGTACCCTGGCAATTGTTCAGGACAGAGGCCCAGGCCTGACCCTGAGCACATTTCATCCAGGTAAGAGTCCCCTCCGTGATGGTTCCGTTCAGGTTGTCTGTGAATCGGCTCTGGAGTAGATAGAGTTGCATGAGGGTGTCTGTTTCGCTACTACTACTGCTACTACTGCTACTACAGGATGGCAGAGCAACCCACATGAGAGAGAGTAAAAGTGCAAGTATGGATGATAGTAGAACCCTGTTTTTCACGGTGGGCCTCCTGTTTGTGGCCTTATATTGATAATAGTTTCCCCGGATACACTGTCGGACACCTTTTTTCTATTGTAAAGCGCTGAAAAATTCTGTTTTTAAAGAACGTCGCCACGGCTACTCCACTGCTGCATGGTACGAGGAGCGGACCCGGCTGGCAGATTCCACTTTTGTGAAACCGAGGTTCCGGCCCATCTCTCCATAGCGCTGGAACAGATCCTCATTCACCAGCTCTACCACAGGATGGTGGTTCATGGAGGGTGCCAGGTATTGACCTATGGTGACCTGGTGGCATCCATGGTGTCGCAAAGCCTTCAGCGCCTCCTCTACCTGACGATCCGTCTCTCCCATTCCTACCATTATACCGCTTTTTGTGGTGAGTCCGGCCATACTGGCCCTCTGGATCAGTTGCAGGGACCTTTCCCATCGGGCGCCGGGTCGGACTTTCGGGTAGAGTTCCGGTACAGTTTCGATATTATGGTTCAGAATTTCAGGTTTGCTGGCAAATATCACCTTCTGGTTCTCCGGGTTCCCCTGAAGGTCAGGGATGAGGAGTTCCACAGTGGCATTTCCCGTTTTGCGAATGGCCTTTACAGTGGCGACAAAGTGGCTGGCTCCTCCATCGGGCAGGTCATCCCGGGTTACGGAGGTGACCACCACATGCTGGAGTGCAAGGGACCTGGCTGCGTGTGCCACTCGCTCTGGCTCTTCCGGGTCCGGTGGCAACGGTCGTCCGGTTTCCACATTGCAGAACTTGCAGGCCCGGGTGCAGAGTCTGCCCAGAATCAAGAAGGTGGCTCTTTTTAAGGAGTAACAGTGGTGCAGGTTGGGGCAGGCAGCCTCCTGGCACACTGTATGGAGCCCATGGTCGCTGAGCTCGCGCCTGACCTCTTTGGGAATGGATGGGGGTCTGGCTCCCTTCTGAAGCCCTGCGGGAGCCGTGTCAAAGGGGAGTGGGAGCCGAATCCGGGAGCTGGCGGTTTTTGTGACGTTTTCCTGGATCATGAATCTGTCCGAAAGTCTTGCGCCCTTGTTTCAAGGCGATTTTCTCCAGAAAGATAAAGAGTGGTGTGCAGGGCCACTCTTTCCTCCACTTGATTTTGCCTGGACGGGGGGAGCACGCTGGCTCATTTCGTCCAAAAGGTCAGGAAAATCATTTTGCAAACTTTTATTTATCCCGGTTCATTCGATCCATTTACAAACGGACATCTGGATATTGCTATTCGCGCCAGAAATCTCTGCGATCGTTTGATTGTGGCTGTGGCCACCAATTCCGCTAAAAGGTCACTCTTTTCTGTAGAAGAGCGACTGGTCATGATGGAAGAGGTGCTGGACCATCATCGGGGCATTGAGGTGACCTCTTTCGATGGCCTGCTGATGGACTTTGCTTCAAAGTGTGGCGCAAAGGCTGTGGTTCGGGGAATCCGGGCTGTCACGGATTATGAGTATGAGTATGCCATGTCGTTGTTAAACAGGGAGATGTCGCCGGAAATTGAGACCCTGTTTCTTCTGGCCAACAAAGAATACAGTTTTCTCTCTTCCACTATGATCAAAGAGGTGGCCCGGTACGGTCGAGTCAGCACCCAACATGCGCCTGACGTGGTGAATCGTGCTCTTCTTGCAAAGTTTGGCCATAAAGCATGAAATGGGTTCCTCTCCGGGAGTGTTGCAATTTGCAAATATTTGATCAAAAATGAATCTTAGTTTTTAAAAATTTCCAGAAAACAGACCCTTTCTTTGCCTGAAATTCCAGTTTCTTTTTGACAAACCGGACAATTACACGTTCCCTGAATTCATTCCATTGCAAAAAGCAACCTGAAGGAGTTTCTGTATGCAACGAAACGGCGATGTTTTGAGGATTCCTTTCTCCGGTAATGATGCATTGCTGAGTGACCGAACGGCAGCACGCAAGAATCGCTCCTTCTGGAAAGCTGTCATTCAGAAACTCCGCTCCCTCAGCCGATCCTGGGAGGATCTTTCTGCCGCTGCCTATTTGGCAGAAGAGGGCAAGATCGAATATGTACAGGATATTATGGAGAGTGGCCGTTCAGTAAAAGACGGCCCACGGGATACCGGCAAATCCTCTATTTAAATTAACTCTCATTCTCTTCCAGAAAATTTGACGATTCATTGAATCGATGAAGTTCGCATAACGTTTTTCGTAATGTTTCAAATTGAAACGTATAAATGGCCTCTCATTCTTTATAATAGTCTTAATCGGGAAAGAGTTGCGCCAGGAGCCCGTTTTTCCCAGTTTGCCTTACAGCAGATTATTAA
>JBNLFC010000336.1:0-4395 GCA_050305335.1 Leptospirales bacterium | reverse complement strand
AGAGCACCGGTGGCTTTTTTTACAATTCCAGCGAGATGGAGAACCTCCCTGGAATAGGCCGTAAAGAGCGAAGAAATACCAACAAGATCGGGAATGAACTCCCTCAGCAGCTGGCTGATTTTTTCATCAGAAGGACCGAATCGATAATACTCATGGAACAGAGAAAAAGGACTCCTGTCATGAAACGGATAGTATTCGCGCAAATATCCCATTTCCTGTGGAAGAGAAATAGTATATCGACCGAAGGGAGCCTGAAGATCCAGCACTCTTACCGAAAGAGATGGATTGTTGTGTAACAGAGCGGACTTCAGATAAGCCAGACCAAGGGGTTGCAGCCTTGCGCTGGTTGTATAGAAATCCTCAATGAAAGGTTGTATCAATAAAATCTTCACTGAATTTAATTTGAAACCGCAAAAAGTTCTTTCAGAAGTCCGAATTCGAAATTTTCTATGACAGAAACAAATCGTGAATTCCGTTCACAGGCACAACTGAAAATCTATGACGGCCACCTCCGAACACTTCTTTCATCTTTCGCCAGACGGCGTGCTTAAGGCCGCGGAAGATGCTGGTCTGGAACCCAGTCGCCATATCATTACATTGAATTCTCTCGAAAATCGAGTCTACGACCTCCGCCTGGAGGATGGATCCCATGTGGTTATCAAATTTTACAGGCCGGGACGATGGACCCTGGAACAGATCAAAGAGGAACATGATTTTCTCTACGAACTGAAAGAGAGTGAAATACCGGTCATTGCGCCCTTGCACCTACGATCCGGAGAAACCGTACAGGAGCGGGACGGCATTTTTTTTACCATCTGGCCCAGAGTTGGTGGAAGAATTCCCGATGAACTGGGTCTGGAAGAGTTGCAGATCATTGGCCGTACTCTTGCAAGAATTCACAATGTAGGTGCGACAAAACAGACCGCCACGCGTATTTCGCTTACTTCGGAACGATACGTCGTTTACGCCCTGCATCACATCAGCAATCGTGGCATGATTCCGGATAATGTCAAAACACGGTTTGAGGATGTTGCAATGAAAATTGCAGAAACCTATGATGCGATGATTCAAAATATTCCTTTTTTACGTATCCATGGCGACCTTCACCTGGGCAATTTGCTCAGGCGCGACGATGGCTGGAATGTGGTAGATTTTGACGACTTTCTTATGGGGCCTGCTGTCCAGGATATCTGGATGATTGCCCCGGGAAGCGATTCCCATTGTCTACAGCAGCGGGAGGTGTTTCTCTCCGCATATCGGGAATTTCGAGAGTTCGAGGACGAGTGGCTTCGCCTCACCGGCCCGTTAAGAGCCCTTCGTTACATTCATTATGCTGGGTGGATCGCAAGACGATGGGATGATCCGGCTTTTGCATCCGCTTTTCCTCACTTCGGCACTACCGATTACTGGACACAGGAATTGCTGGATCTGGAAGACCAAATTCTTTTAATACAAAAAGGAGGCGACATTGGCTGGTCTCCAGAACGTGAAGAAAAAGTCGCAGAAGGTAAAGAGTTGACCAATAGCGATTTTTTCTGGGACTGGGAAGGAGATTAAATCCCAGAACGTCATATTGTGATTTCAAGGTTGACTGATATGCAATCCATTCAAAAATTACTGGAACATATTTACCCTTCCGTAGACCTGCAAAGGGCTGCAGCGCTTCTTTCCTGGGATCAGGAGGTGAACATGCCTCCCCTCGGTGCACAAGCGAGAGGCAATCAGCTGGCAACATTGAGCCGACTTGCCCATGAGCATTTTGCTTCAGAAAAAACCGCAAAACTCCTGGAAACCGCAGAAAACGAAACTAAGTCCTTGCAAAGCGACTCAATAGAAAAAGCCCATGTTCGGATAATCCGTCGCGAATTTGGTAGAGCCACACGGCTGCCAGCCACATTTGTAGAAGAGCTGAGCCTTGCCATATCGAGCACTTTCGAGTCCTGGAAAAAGGCCAGAGAGGAGAATCGCTATGATCTATTCAAAGATGATCTGGAAAAGATGGTTGAGCTGAATCGTAAAAAGGCCAGCTATCTTGGCTATGAAAAATCCCCCTACGATGCGTTGCTGGATCTCTACGAACCGGATATGAAATCTGAAACTCTGGATCCCCTGTTTTTGGTGTTGAGCGAAGAACTGAAAAAGAGAATACCTGAAATTGTTAAAAAAAACCAGGACATTCCATTGCCCTGGGGAGCTGCATTTGCCATCGACAAACAGAAAAATGTAGCCATGTCTATTTTGCGTACAATGGGCTACGACTTTCAAAGGGGTCGTCTGGATCAATCACCCCATCCCTTTACAACGTCATTTTCTCTCACAGATGTACGCGTAACGACCCGGTTCCATGAAGATTCACCTCTCCCCGCAATCTTTGCTGCCATGCACGAAGGTGGCCATGCCCTTTACGAACAGGGCATTCCCCATCAATACGAAAGGACATTGCTTGGAGAAGGTGCTTCACTTGGAGTGCATGAATCGCAATCAAGGATCTGGGAAAACCATGTGGGTCGAAGTGAGCCTTTTTTACGCTACCTCTATTCTGCAATTGTTAGAGAGTTCGATCTGACGACACGATCCGAAGATCTAGAAAGTTTCCTTCAAGTGTGCAAGCATGTCACCCCCTCTCTCATTCGTGTGGAAGCAGATGAGGTCACTTACAACATGCATGTCATAATTCGATATCGCATTGAAAAAGATTTACTGGAAGACAGGCTGGACACACGAGATGCCAGGGATGCATGGAACGACCTGTACAACAAATATCTCGCTCTTACTCCCCGGGATGACGCATCAGGAATACTACAGGATGTTCATTGGTCCCATGGGTCGTTCGGCTATTTTCCCACGTATACAATCGGTAATTTAATGGCTGCTATTCTTTTTGAGGAGGCAAAAAAAGAGCACCCTGCTATGGAAAGCGATTTCTTAGAGGGAAGGACAGACTCTCTTCTGGGATTTCTCCGGACACATGTTCACGGATATGGGGCTCAATTCAGTACAGGCACATTGCTGGAGCGTGAATTCGGTAAGGAGCTTTCCGTTCATCCTTTTTTGAACCACATTGATGAACGCTACCTTGGTACATGATGGAAATATGAGCGGGAATATCTGCCACCTGACAGTACTGCTTCAAATAGGCTATATCAGCAGACCAGGCGCTGGCTATCCGGAACCGAAAAACACTCCATTCGATTGAAGCAAAAAACACTCCACGGCAAAGCCATCCGTACGAACGGTTTTTATATTGACGTATACTATGTTTGCCGGTTCCTTTCATAACAATGGCAGATAGCCAAACATTAAAGCGTGATCAGCCTATCCATGTCGGCGGTAAATTCACTCTGGATCTGGTAAAAAAGGCTGACGGCAGTCTGCACGTAGTCAAATATCCAACAGCCCCGGTGCCTGCCCCTTCCACTCTCGGTCGCCTGTCGCACGAGTACAACATCGGATATGCATTGCAATTGAAAGGTGTACGCAAAGTACTCGGACGTACTCTCTGGAAGCAACGCCCGGCCATTGAGCTTCAGTATGTTAACGGAACAACATTCAAAGATTATTTTCAAAATCCGCGTTCACTGGAAAAAACGCTGGAGCTTGCCTGCAGCGCCGTAAGCGCACTGGAATCGTTGCACGATTCCGGAGTCCTTCATCGAGATATGGCTGCAAGCAATCTCATGGTGCTTGATAATGAAACAGAGGCCATGATCATTGACCTTGGTCTGGCCACCAAACTTGGCAACGCAGCGGATCCTGGTAGCGCCGTGGAAGGTCAGCTTGCATATCTCTCTCCCGAACAAACCGGGCGCATCAACCTTCCCGTTGATCGACGTAGCGACCTCTACTCATTTGGAGTCGTATTATATGAAATGCTGACCGGCGTGCTACCTTTCCAGGCGGAAGACGCATCCGGCTGGATTCATGCCCATCTCGCCAGAAAGCCCACACCGCCCAACAGATGGAAGCCAGAACTACCTGGAGCTATTTCTGATATAGTCCTTCGCTTACTGGCCAGAGAACCGGAAAACCGCTACCAGTCCGCCAGGGGGCTTCGACTGGATCTCGAGCAATGCATCGCTGAATTGAAGGAAGGCGGGGATATTGTCACGGTCAGACCGGGAAAACATGATCATTCCGGAGAACTAAGCTTTCCGCATAACTTATATGGTCGCGATGCAGAACTGGAACAGATCAACACAATCATGCGACAATCCTTGTTGGGAGAACCGGGGTTGTTGGTTGTGGACGGCTATGCAGGATCTGGCAAAACAACTCTGGTGCAGGAGTTACGTTTCCCTGTAGCCTCCATGAATGGACGATTCATCGTAGGAAAGTTCGATTCCACCCAGCGCAGCATTCCTTATTCAGCTGTTGCAGAAGCGTTCACACAGTACT
>JBNLFC010000335.1:0-4403 GCA_050305335.1 Leptospirales bacterium | reverse complement strand
TCACACTTTGTTAATAAGTTGGTGAATCCTTTGGGAACAAAACTGAGCAGGTTTTTACCTTTGCATTAAAGCGCCGAGAAGCTATGATTCTGTTTCCGAATGCCAAGGTAAATGTGGGATTGAGGGTTGTTGAAAAAAGGAATGACGGCTATCATAATATCGAAACGCTCTTCCTGCCTATCGGGTTAAATGATGTTCTCGAGTTTGTTGAAAACAGAAAGAAAAATCCCGAAATTAAAGTGAGTGGTATTGAGTCTGCACTGGATACGCGGGATAATCTCGTGATCAGGGCATGGCAGGTTTTGAGGGATCATTATAAGATACCGGGTGTATCTATCCATCTGCATAAGATCATTCCGGTGGGAGCAGGACTGGGCGGAGGATCCTCCGATGCGGCTTTTATGCTAAAAGGGTTAAGTGAGTATTTTGAACTGGGCTGTAGCATGGAAGAACTTGAGCAGCTGGCATCCACCCTGGGGAGTGACTGCGCTTTTTTTATCCGAAATAAACCGGCGATCGGCAGGGGGCGGGGAGAAATTCTGGAACAGGTTGAACCCGATATCGGGGAGTATGAAATCCTTCTTGTTAACCCGGGAATTCATGTGTCAACGGTCGAAGCCTACCAGGGAGTGGTACCCGCAATACCCTCACAAAACCTCAGAGAAATGCTGCTTTTTCCGGTTACAGAGTGGCAGCAAAAACTTAGCAATGATTTCGAGGAGTCCGTATTTAAAAAATACCCTCAAATTGAGGTTATAAAAGAAAAACTGAGTGATGCAGGAGCAACCTATACAGCTATGTCGGGCAGCGGATCCAGCGTCTTTGGGATTTTCAGGAAAAATGGTCACTCCGTTAATTTGAAAGAGCTGTTTCCCGGCTGTTTTACATGGAGTGGCGATCTGGTCTGATCGCGATGAAAGCCTGGGTCAGTTCTTAACGGGTTTCCAGCCGGATTTTCATACACATGGCCGGGCTTTTCCTATGTGGATCATGCCTTAAAAAATGATACCCGGGTGATCCTGTGTTCTGAGTTTTTTCAGCACCTGATCTCCCGGGTACATCTATTCTATTAGCTCTTCCGGTGGCTTGCTTCAGGTTGAATTTACTCAAATTCTACCATCAGAAAACCTTTCGGGATCTTGTCTCCGATCTTAACATTTACATTCTTGATGATACCATCATGGGGTATGGTGATGCTGTTCATCATCTTCATCGCCTCCAGGATCAGCATGTTTTCACCTTTACGAACTTTTTCGCCTGCCTTGACAGAAACATCCAGAATGGTACCCGGAATATACGAGATCACCTTCTTTTCATCGGGTTTTTCCCACTTCTTCCGGTTTTCGAATTTTTTTGTAAATGTGGTTTTGTATTTGCCACCGTGAATGACAAGAGTTTTGCAGCGGATTTTTTTATCCGGGCAGTACTCTTCCCCGTTAGAGGCCGGGTTGTTCATAGCCGGGTCGGACTTTGTTTTTGTTGCCATCATTTACAGGTTTAAAAGGGTGGTATACCATGTTTCTTGCGAGGTCCGCTGATGGACTTATTCTTGGCCACATCAATGGCATGGATCAGCATTTTCCGGGTTTCTCCGGGTTCAATAACAGAATCGACATAGCCTTTGGCAGCAGCAACGTAGGGATTTGCAAATTTCTCCTTGTACTCAGCGACCTTTTTCTTGCGCATGTCTTCAGGATCTTCTGCTGACATGATCTCTTTGCGGAAGATGATATTTGCTGCTCCCTCAGGACCCATAACAGCAATTTCAGCTCCCGGCCATGCAAATACAAAATCGGAACGCAGATGGCGTGAGCCCATGGCAATATAACCTCCCCCGTATGCTTTACGGAGAATTACCGTGAGTTTTGGCACTGTAGCTTCGCTGTATGCATAGAGTACTTTGGCTCCATGACGGATCACACCGGCGTGTTCCTGGTCGACACCCGGAAGGTAGCCCGGTAAATCTACGAGGGTAACAATTGGAATATTGAAAGCATCGCAATAGCGAATGAACCGGGCCGCTTTATCTGAGGAGTCGACATCCAGAACGCCGGCCAGAACAAGGGGCTGGTTACATACGAATCCGCAGGTGAGACCATCAATGCGGCCAAAACCGATAACCATATTTGCAGCCCAGAGCTCCTGGATCTCAAGGAAATCAGAATCGTCCACAATGGCCCTGACAACATCCCGGATATCGTAAGGTTTTTTAGGATCACCGGGTACGATCTTTTCAATATCCGTTTTCAGCCTGGGTGCTCTGGGTTCAATTTCGTTCAGTTTGCTGTCGTTACTCCTCGGAATGAAGGAGAGTAATTTCTTGATCTGTTCAAAACATTCAAGTTCACTATTGGCAAAGAAATGGGCATTACCAGTGATCTCACTGTGTACCCGGGCGCCTCCCAGGTCCTCCATGGAGATCTCTTCCCCGAGTACTGTTTTGATTACCTCGGGACCCGTGATGAACATCTTCGAAATATTATCGACAACGAAGACGAAATCCGTAAGTGCCGGGGAATAAACGGCTCCTCCTGCACAAGGTCCAAGGATTACCGAGATCTGCGGGATCACACCCGATGAGAGGGTGTTTCTGAAGAATATCTCTCCGTATCCGGCCAGTGAATTTACCCCTTCCTGAATCCTTGCGCCACCCGAATCGTTGATCCCGATCAGGGGCACCCTCATTTTCAGGGCATGATCCATTATTTTTGTGATTTTCCTGGCGTGCATCATTCCCAGTGAGCCTCCGGCAACGGTAAAGTCCTGTGCAAAGATGCACACGGGCTCACCGTGGATGGTTCCGGTCCCGATGACAACACCATCTCCGTGGAGCACTTTCTTGTCCATGTCGAAATCACGGGCTTCATGTTCCACAAACAGGTCATATTCTGTGAATGAATCATTATCCAGGAGGGCAAGAATACGTTCGCGTGCAGTGAGTTTCCCCATGGCAAGCTGCTTCTCGATCGCTTTCTCTCCACCTCCCATCTGCACCATTTCACGGCGCTTCTTCAGTTCTTCAATTTTTCTTTTGAGCGGCATAAGTGATTTTGTTTCGTTAGGTCAGTTGATTGTTTCCGGTATAAAAGGGCTACAACGTTACAGAAAAGGATGAATTTAACAAAGTGTTTTTTAACATCTCCACTGTAATCAGCATAAATTCAATTAGATACACACCTTATTTTTACAGATTCTCTGTGCGCAAAACTACTTTGGGGCAAGTCGGTAAAGGAACCAGGCCACAAAAACAAATACAAAATTGGGAAGCCAGGTGGCGAGCCAGGCCGACATGGCACCACTGATCGCATATTGTGCGGAGAACTGCAGAAAGAGAATATAGGAAAAGCTCACCATCAGACCAATTCCGATATGCATTCCGATCCCTCCCCGAACCTTCCTTGAAGAAACAGATACTCCGATCAGTGTAAGAATATAGGTAGAGAAGGGGAACGAAAACCGGCGGTTTTTCTCAACCTGGAGCTGACTGATGTTCGAGGAACCCTGCATCTTCTGTTCCGCAATAAACTGGTTGAGCTGTTCAAGCGTCATGGCTTCTACCACATTATCTCTCATACGGAACACCTCAGGATCCAGATTAATGGCCGTATCAATAGCATTGCCCGACGTGATAATTTGTTCACCATCTATATAATCGCGGATATAATAATTCCTGATATGCCACTTCACCTTTACACTATCCCAGCGAATTTCCTGCGAGATCAGCTTGGACACAAGTTTTCCATCTTCAAATTTCTCGAGGCTAAAGCGTCTGCCCCAGTTATTCCGGGTGTTGTAGCTTTCAAGATACATGAAAACTCCTGGTTCGATCTGTCTGTGAACATTCTTGTCGCCATACCCTTTTACCGAGCTGTGATAGTATTTTTCTTCGAACTGAAAGCGAACATGATTGGCCTTTGGAATTACAAAGTTACCCATGAGCATATTGAAGAGCATGATAACAGTAGCAGCCAGAAAATAGGGTCGCAGCAGCCTGGGAAAGCTGACGCCACTGCTGAGAATGGCAATCACCTCGGTATTATAGGCCATGCGTGAAGTGAAAAAGATGACCGAGATAAAGGTGAAGAGCGGTGCAAAGAGAACGGCAAAATAGGGGATGAAGTTGAGGTAATACTCAACAAGAATGGCCCTGAACGGAGCCTCGTTTTCGAGAAAGTCGTCTATTTTCTCTGAGAAATCAAAAACAACCGCGATCAGGATGATTAGTAATATTGCACCGAAGTATGTACTCAGGAATTTGCGAATGATATAGATATCGAGTTTTTTCAGCATACTCACAGTCTCTTAGAGAGCTTCTTAACCATCGTTTCTTTCCAGGCTGAAAATTCCCCGGTCGGGATTTTCGTTCTTGCCTCTTTCATCAGCCATAAATAAAAAGCCAGGTT
>JBNLFC010000334.1:0-4449 GCA_050305335.1 Leptospirales bacterium | reverse complement strand
CCGTCCAGCTCACCCACCGTGATTGCATCGGAAGGATCTCCAAAGGGAGTTGGGACATGGAGCTCCTGAAGGTTTTTCATTCCATCCAGCCCATACAGGCCGGATCCCCCGATCACCCCAATTTTTACATCATTGCGCATAGGACCTCTTCTGGCATCACTGGTTTCGAGGAGGATTCCGTACATCACCCCTCACTTGCCAGATCTCAACACCCTGCGATCGGTGTCTTTTCATTTATAGTGCTACGATGCGCAAGTCGGGACCTTCTGTGACCGGATGTCAGGAAATAAGACTCACGTCCTGGAATTTGAACGGGCATTAAGGAGTCTGAGCCAGTGCGATTTCGATTTGTTCCATATGTGTTTTCCTGTGAAAAGATCGATTCAACCAGCGCTCACGGCCTGCTGATACCAGGCTTCTTTGCTGTTCTGGAGTGAGACGGGCGGCAATTCCATCGATTTCCTCCATACATGAGAGTACCAGCTCTTTTCCTGAAGTAAAATCTATGGATAGACTCAGATAACGTACACTATCATTGATGGCATACAGACAGATTGCATCGGCTGACTCGGGCAGCTTTCCTGTTTTAATCCATTCTTGAATTCGGTAGCTGCACATTCTATCCCAGAACGCCATATGACAGAGAATTGTTCCCACGCTCTTTTCATGAGAGATCGATTTTTGCCATTGGGCCGGACTCAACTCGGATAGAAATATGCGAACATGCTCGTTTTCTTTACGGTTTTCTTCCCTGTAATCCATATTAAAACTTCCTCATGGTCTGAATTGACTGAAAGACTGAGTCGCCCATTTCCATAAGGATGGAAAGATGTTTTTTTCCCGGAAGGACTCTGGTCATGGAAAATTGACGTACCATCAAAGATGGTAGTTGCCCATATTGAATCAGAGCCTCAGGATCAAACAATTCATCTTCTTCGCCAACAAAAAGTGCAAAGGGTCTATCCAGCGAAGCAAACTGTTCATGAGGGTTGGCAGGAGTGAGGGCCAGAGCCATATTACACGTCAATTTGTTGATCAAAAGCGGATCCTCTTTTAAAATATATTCCGGATATTGGAGAGTCACTGCCCGGGTGTGGCCCAGGAGAGAACCACCAGAAATTGCATTAAGAATAAAAACCCATGTTCGAACTATGGCAAATTCCTCCCTGCCACTCCTTTCAGTATTCGACTGATAGCCAAATTCTGGTGATAGGAAAATATATCCATCCACCGATTCCCTGCTTTCCCAGGCTGAATAGTTCAAAACCAGCCCCCCACCTGAAGAGTGACCGCCCAGTATAATCTTCGGCCCATAATTGATTGATTGTATTTTTTTTATGGCTATAGAAAGATCCTGCATCATCTGTTCGAC
Source organism: Leptospirales bacterium (assembly GCA_050305335.1). Classification (GTDB taxonomy): domain Bacteria; phylum Spirochaetota; class Leptospiria; order Leptospirales; family Leptonemataceae; genus JBNLFC01. Next base: position 3,077 of record JBNLFC010000334.1, on the reverse strand, counting down.
AGAAGGTGTATCACCTCGCTCACCATCTGATCGCCCGTGGCCCCGCAAATCCAGAAGATAAACCGAAACACCTTCGTTCTGTAACTCGGTTGCCAATTGTCCATATCCAGCTGCACTGTGGGCACCACCTCCATGAATCAATAGAAGTGTGCTATGACTTCTTTTTGCCGGGAAGGGAAAGAGTGCTAACCGCACACCATCTGTGGCTTTAATCCATTCAGGGGAAGGCATGGGACCCAGGGCACTACGAATATCCTCGAAAGCGAAAGGGTCAGCTTGCAAAGGAAAGTCCGCCGGTAAAGAGGTTACCAAGAAAGCAAAAAAAAGAAAGATTGTTTTTTGAGGCTTCATGTCTCGAAGATACTTCCAAACATCGAACTGTGTCAAGAGTCACTGTCATGAATGGATGAAGACCGGTTATGAAACGTCGCCTTTTTCAGTCGAAAGCGAAGCTCCGTGAGACGATGGCGACTTACTGGAAGCATATCACCGCTGTCACGCAAGCGCACTACATACCTCTGAGCGATTCGTTCCAGAGTTGCCACCTGCTCCAGCGATACAATGAATCCTCGATGTATTTGAATAAAACGACTCCCGGGCAATTGCTCCAGAAGTTTGCCGATGAAAAGGTTAGTTTCAAAATCCCCCTGGCTGGTATGAACCACACTCTTTCTACCTGAGGAAGAAATATATTCAATGTTTTCCAGGGGAACAATATGTTTCTGTCCTTTGAAGGTTATATGAATTTTTTCCGGGAACTCCAATGCATGGAGCCCGGTCAAGCCTTCGCTCTTTGCAGCGTTAGCAAGACCCACGAAGTATCTCATATAAGTAATGCCAACAGTCATCGCGAAGGTTATAAACAGTGCAAAGACCAGAAAAGTGATCATATGAGAACGTAAATAATGAAAAGTTACTTGATTTAAAGAAACGAAGTAAATCAGGTAAGCAAGACCAACTCCAGCGACGGTAGCGACCAGAGCAGCAGGCAAAAGTCTAAATAGAAGAACTTTCGGATCAGGCTTACCGGTTGCCAGAATAGCACGGGCAACAAACGCTACGGTCGGATTGATAAGTAGAGTGAGTGTGTGAGCAGCAATCTGGGGAATGAGAATCGTCTCCAGAAGGGAAAATCGTCCACTCCAGGAAATAAGAATAGAAACCATCAACCCGAGAAAAGAATTCCAGAGAAACCAGAAAGAAAATTTCCAATTCCAATTTTTCAGGATGACAGGATTCACTATTCTCCCGGATACGGTGGGCCAATCTCCTTGCAAAGTCTATCGCGGCAGAGACTGCTTTCCCAGTTGAGCCATTTCCGAAGCATACGCGTCATAACCCGCTACACGAATTCGATCAATACAGGCCTTTCGATTGGACTTGAAAATAAAACCAAAGATCTTAGATATGAAATTATTAAATTTCTTGCACTCATTCACATCCTGATACGTGCTACAGTCGGCACAACTTTTCAAAATCGATCCATGAACACAGCTGCGAATACCACACCAGGTGGCCTTCTCATTTTTTGCGCACCCTGGACATTTACCCTTCAAAAACTGTCCACAAGCTCCGCAGTAAAGCCCGCAGGCCGCGATGAGGCTTCTGTCTGCAATAATTGTGCTCATAAAAATGCCCTCCGGTCATCTATCCGGCCTTTCAGATCATCCCTCGTCCACTCTTTTTCCTTTTATCCAGAAATCTCTATGCGGTAGGCGGCTTGACCTTGCAAAGCCTTTGAGATAGAGTGCACTTCAGTTTACTCTATGGAGGTATCTTTATGTTGCTCAACATTCTGAAAAACAACACGAAAGCAGTTCTTATTATAGCCGGGATCGTGGTCTTTTTCCTTTTTCTCAATCCGCTGGTAGTCATTCCGGCAGGAAGGCGTGGTGTACTTTTGAATATGGGAGCCGTTAGCGACCGGATCCTGAATGAAGGATTGAATTTCCGAATTCCTATTGTGCAATCGGTTGTAAAGATGGATGTACAGATACAGAAACACGAAGTAAGCGCCAGTGCAGCTTCCAAAGATTTGCAGGAAGTCTCTTCGGTGATTGCACTGAACTTCCATGTAAACCCGGAAGAGGTCAATAAAATCTACCAGCAGATCGGTGAAGACTATGGAGATCGAGTCATCGATCCTGCGGTCCAGGAGATAGTAAAAGCGGTCACTGCTCGATACACTGCAGTTGAATTAATCACCGACCGACATGTTGTTACAAGTGAAATTGCGAAAGCGCTGCGAGAGAGGCTCCAACCCTACCATGTACAGGTAGATCAGGTTTCAACCAAAGACTTCGATTTTTCGGAAAAGTTTAAAGCTGCCATCGAAGCCAAACAAGAAGCAGAACAGCTTGCACTCAAGGCTCAGAGGGACCTGGAACGAATCAGGACCGAAGCCGAGCAGCAGGTGACCACGGCCAGAGCCGATGCGGAGTCCTATCGACTGAAGACACAAGCACTCACTCCGTTGTTAAGAGATATGGAGTGGATTAAAAAGTGGGACGGCAAACTACCTCAGGTGCAGGGAACAGGAGCACCTCTGATCCAGATGCCGCTGCACCAGAGGTAGAAAACCCGATCAGGAACTCTCAAGCCTGAGGGAATTGAAAGCATAGCTTTCAATTCCCGTTTTCGTCCTGAAAGACATGGATGTGTTTTGAAAAGTAACCCTTAGTTAAAAATAACAGCACGGGGTTCTCTGGAAAAAAAGTATGCGGAACTGACTCGCACCGTCGTCTATCCATACAGGGAAGTTCTGGCAAGATGACAACACTATTGAGTTCTCGAAAATCCATTTCTGTAGAAAAAACTGAGAAAGTATCGACCCTCCGGACTGGCCCAACAGACAGGGATGAAATGAAACTTTCATTCCGCACGAAACTGGGCTTTTCGGTGGGACTGCTTTCGGTTCTTCTGACCAGCTCCAGCCTTTATTATTTTTATCGTACCATCTATGAAACGGTCTGGCATCAGATGCAGGATCGCCTCATGGACGTAGGCAAAACCGGCGCTCTGCTCATCACTCCGGAATTGAAAGAGTCCATTATCAGACTGGATCGCCAATCCAACAA
>JBNLFC010000333.1:0-4472 GCA_050305335.1 Leptospirales bacterium | reverse complement strand
TGCCGTGGCTCATGATTTCAAGAATATCCTGGGCACTATTATGCTTGCTGCTGGATTTGTACGTCTTCAAAATAATACACCTGCTGTGGCAGATAGTCTTCAGCAGATCGAAGAGGCAACGGGCCGCGCCGATGAATTGATAAGACAGATGCTGAGTTTCAGTCGACCGGGTGATTTGAAATTCAGCCGGATTTCTCTGGCGAGAATTGCCAGAGAGGATCTGCAATTCATTCGTATGGAAGTGAATTCCAATACTGTAATCCGCCACAACTTTCCGGAAGATGGTTTTTTCGTTCATGCAGATCCCACGCAAATTCGCCAGGTGATTTTGAATCTCTGTCTGAACGCCCTTCAGGCAATGAAAACGACCGGTGGATCGCTGAATCTTTCCCTCTCCAAAATGGAAGTAGTGCAGGGTGAGATGTCTGCTGATTACGCTATACTACCGCAGGGAACCTATAACATTCTTACAGTAAGCGATACCGGAGAAGGGATGACGCCGGAGGTGCAGGCAAGAGTCTTTGAACCCTTTTATACAACCAGGTCCGAGGGCAATGGTCTGGGTCTTGCCATCGTCCTATCCATTGTCCAGAATCATGGCGGAACCGTGATTCTTCGTTCCCAACCCGGGCAGGGCTCAACTTTTGAGGTGATATTGCCCGACGGGGAGTAGTGCGACAACTTCCGTCTTTCATGTCTATATAATCTGGACGTTTTTTCCGTGAGTCTTTTTTTTCCGGACAAAAACCGCGCCTCAAAGCTTTTTTTTGCATGGCAAACAGCTAGAGATCTGGCACGCCCCTTGCATTGATAGTGGCAGTGCAACCTCTATCCCTTACATGGCTATTGCAGCGCTCTCTCTCCCCGGTTCTATTGCGGATCGGGCCTGGCTATTTTCTTACTCTCTGCTTTCCCGGGTATCAGGAGCTATTTGGTGTGCATCGCAATGGATCTGATGCAGAGACTGAAGTATGGACCAGGAATGTCCATCCCGATGATCTGGCATATCTAATGGATGTCATGGAGAGCCCGGGTAGAACTCGGACCATGACTCTGGAGTATCGTTATCATCATCCATCACGTGGGGAGATCTGGATTGAGAGCAGGATCCTTCGTGAAGGACTGCACGATGGCTCCCTGCAATGGATCGGTTTTAGCGTAGATATTACGGAACAAAAACGAAACGAAAGAGATTGGAAGATACGTGAAGAGGAGTTCCGCACCCTTGCCGATAATTCTCCGGATCCTGTGATTCGCTACAATTTCCTGCTTCAGCGTATCTATGCGAATCCTCCGGCAGAGCGTCTGCCAATTACGGAGCGTTCCGCATTGGCCACAGGCCCGGGCCAGCTGATAGCAGAGGGCATTCGAACAGTCTTTGCCAGTGGTGAAATCTATGAGAATGAGGTTGAGTTCACGGACGAGATGGGCCGGGAATACTGCTTTATGAATCGCTATGTCCCGGAACGAAACTCTCTCGAGGAGGTTGTGAGTGTGCTCACTCACTGGACCGATATCAGTGAACTTCGCTGGCTGCAATCTTTGACGGAAAAAAGGGAGCGTCAGTTTCGCACCATAGCAGAGCATACTTCTGATTACATTGGTCGTTTTGACACCCGCGGTCAGGCTGCTTATTTGAATCCCCGTTTCCTGACAATGCTGGGAATTCCGGAAGGATGGAAGGGGGGGAAACTTTCTCAGTTGTTTTCCGATTGCCGTTTTGACGAGTTTGAAGAGGTCCTCAACTGGGTAATCGCTGCCAATCGATCGACGGACTACTATCTCACGCTTCCGGGATCTGATGGTGTGCGGCATCACCACTTGCGTCTGGTACCAGAACAAGATGAGAGAGAACGCATTGCCGGCGGCCTTGTTTTTGGTCATGATATCACCGATCATCGGCGCTTTGAGGATGCGTTACTTGATTCCCGAAGTCTTTTCTATAGCGTGATTGATACTATCCATGATGCTATTTTCGTAAGAGATGGAGAGGGTCGATGGATTCATGTAAATGAGGCCTTCTGTCGTTTTACAGGACTTCGTCGCGACCAGCTTCTGGGGAAAAGAGGTCTGGATCAATTTGACGAAGAGCATGGCATGGTCTTACAGAAGGGTGACATGCAATGCCAGAATAGTGAGGTAACCTTTGAGGTGAGCTGGACCTGGCCTGGCGAGCTGACCGGTCGCGTTCGTGTGAGGAAGCGATGCATTGAAGATGACAACGGAAAGTCCTATCTGATCGGAAGCTTGTGTGACATTACCGAGCAGCGGAAGATGGAGGAAGAAATCAGCAGGCGGGAGCATGATTTCCGTTCACTGGCTGAAAACTCTCCCGACGTGATTGTACGTTACGATCGCAACTGTCGCAGAGTGTATGTAAATCCAGCGTGGGAGCTGGTGAACCAGATGCCACGGGAGGAGGTGGTGGGGCGAACGCCTGTAGAAGTTGCGGGAGTGATCAAGACCCAGACATCCGATTTTGAAAGCTGGCTTCATGCGGTTATGGATGGGCGAGAGGTTGCGGAAAGGGATTTGCACTGGTTGAATGAAAAAAATGAGCCCGTCTGCTTTGCCATGAGCGCTATTCCTGAATTTGACGGGGAAGGGAACCCGGTCAGCGTTCTCACTGTAGCGCACAATGTTACATCTCTGCGCAACGCCGATCGATGGATGATGCGCTTCATTGCCCATGTCCCGGGATTCATCTATACCCTGAAGGTGAATCCGCTGGATGGGAATGTCCTGATCCCTTTTGTAAGTCAGGGCATGAAAGAGATCATCGGGCTTGAGCCGGAGGAGGTTGCCCATGATACGAAACCACTGGTTTCATTAATTCATGAAGATGATTTTGAAAAAATAAAAAATTCCTCTGTGGCTGCCTTTCGAGAAAAAAGGGCATTCATTCAGCAATTTCGTATTTCCCATCCAGTGCGGGGTGAACGCTGGCTGGAATCGCACTCTATGCCGGAATTGGCCGAGGATGGATCTGTTGTCTTCCATGGAATGACCTTTGACGTCACGGAACGTAAAGAGCTGGAGGTGGCGTTGCAGGCTCGTGAGAGGGAGTTTCGAGCTCTTGTGGAGAATGCAGTAGACCCCATCTGCCGTTATGATGATTCGGGGCATCGTCTTTATGCAAATTCCATTGCACTGGCGCTTTCGGACGGAGCCGGTGGCCATCCAACAGGTTGCAAGCGAGAAGAGGACGTGATCCGCTCGGTTCGAGAAGTGGTTCAGACAGGCCAACCCATTGAGAGAGAGTTTGAGTACACAGCTCTGGAAGGAGTCTCCCTTTTATTCCAGACTCGTTTTGTACCGGAATTTGAGCCTGGAGGGAAGGTGGTGAGCGTTCTCTCAATCGGTCGCGATATATCGGCTCTCAAGGAGAGCCAGCAGCGCCTGGAAGAGGCCCAGAGTGTAGCGGGAGTTGGCCACTGGGAGTGGAATTTTAAGAGGGAAAGGGCTGTTCTTTCGCCGGAAGCCTGTCGGATCATGGGAAAACCCCGGGGCTGGACACCCAGAGTGCGGGAACTCTTGCAAGTGGCCAGAAAAAAAGACCGCGTAAGAATTATGCGCTATGTTCAAAAAGCCATCCAGAATCGTTGGCCCCAGATCGGATTTGAGTGCGAAATTGAGGTGGATGGCAGGACAGCCAGTATCTCCAGTCAAGGGCGGATCGAGTATGGTGAACTTCCAATTCGCATTATTGTAACAACAGAAGATGTAACCAGAGAGAAGGAGTATGAGAAGAGGCTCCATGATCTTGCTTTTCTGGACCACCTCACAGGACTTGCCAATCGTGCACTCTTTCAAGATCGCCTTAAACAAGCACTCGCCAGAGCGAGCAGGGAGAAGCATTGTGTAGGCGTATTGCTCATTGACCTGGATCGATTCAAACTGGTCAACGACAGTATGGGGCATGCTGCCGGTGATACTCTTTTGCAGGAGATCAGCCTGCGGCTTCTGGAATCCCTTCGAGAGACCGACACTGTGGCACGTCTGGGCGGTGATGAGTTTGCGGTGATTCTCTCCGATCTGAGAACCGAAGTGGATCCGGCTCTGGTTGCCAGCAAGCTTCTGGCCGAACTGGAGAAACCTCTCATGATTCATGGCAGGGAGGTCTATATTACGTCCAGCATAGGCATAGCTACGTATCCCGGCGATAGTAATGACGTCGAAGAGCTTTTGAGCTTTGCCGATATGGCAATGTATAACGCTAAAAATATTGGAAAAAATACTTTTCGTTTTTATTCTCAAGATCTTCGCGAGGAGTCCAGAAAAAGGCTTACCATTGAGACAATGTTAAGAGGGGCTCTCCATCGCAACGAATTGCTTCTTTATTTCCAGCCCCAGGTGGATCTTCTTACCAGAACAGTTCTGGGTGCAGAGTCCCTTATACGATGGGATAGCCCTGAACTGGGACATCTGGGGCCCGACGCATTCATTGGTATTGCTGAAGATACAGGAATGAT
>JBNLFC010000332.1:0-4503 GCA_050305335.1 Leptospirales bacterium | reverse complement strand
GCCTGGTTTACATAAAATATTCCTTTGTTAGCTTCGTTCTGAAAAAACATATCAGCAACCAGATAGGGTGTTCCGATCACTACGATCTGGCCCGCGTCTGCATCACCTCTGGCGGATTCGCTCACAAACCCTTTTCTATCCACATGATCCGGTATGGTGGCCTCGTTGAACGCGCTATGAAATCGTCCACGAGCGTAAACTGCCACAGGTTTTTTATATCCTGCAGTATGATCCCTGGAGCTTTTTCCAACATTCTGCACTTCGCGTAAAGATAGGGCGCTGAACTGTCGACTGATAGCTCCCTCTGTGGTTCTTACAAGAGTCTGGTATTTTACTTCTGGCTGGGTCGCCTCCCGAACATCCAGTCCGGAAAACCATGGAACAACAATCTGTTCTATACCGGAGAGCGATGGAAGATCAACTGCAAGAGTATCCGAATCTCTGGTATAGATGGCCCATGCGGTGTTGGGTACTGGAACGCCATACTGTCCCTGTAGATCGTACGCTTGCATTGCATGAGTGGGATCAAAGAGGACCTCTCCGTTGACCGTGACGCCATACCTGGAAAGCCAGCTGTTCATTGCATTTAGCTTTTCTTCAGGAACATTGGCAAATCCACCCTCATTGCCGCCCAAACCCAGGCGCATCATCATTGGATTACTCTCCTGCATTTGAAAATCGAAGCCTTTCAGCATAAAAAGAATACTCCCCCCTTTCACGAGGAACTGATCCAGATAATACTGTTGTTGTGAAGTCAGTTCGGGAAGTCCGGTGACAAGTAGCATATCCACATCGTCTCCCACGGGCATGCTCAGATCTATATCCTCCATACTTCCCATATCCTGCCGTACCATCACACGCAATGCATACAGGTTGTCTTTATTCTGGTCACCCACACTCCTCCACTGAACTGTATGAGAAGTCCCCGGAACATTGAGAAAAGCAATTCCGCTTTTTTCGCTACGCCTCATCATTTTTTTCAATTCACGCAGTATACGATACTCAACATCATTTATAATAGTTCCCTCGCCCACAAGCGGGATTACGCTGGTTTTATCTCCCATTCGAATGTAGAGGCCAAAGTAGCCCAGCTTCTGGCTCACCTGATCCAGTTTCGCCTGCTCAATAGGAATTCCCCGAACTCCTCGCTTCTCTGCCGTTTCCATCAATTCGGGGGTATTGGGATTGATAATATGAAGATCTATCATCCCACCGCTCTCCCGTTCCATTGCATAGAGACGAACCATAACGGGATCCAGCAATGTCATGATTTCACCGGGAACTTCCGTGCTGATGTAAGCTTCGATTAAAACTGGTTCTCTTATACGCGCGAAGACCTTCGTTGTACTTTCGCTAATTGAATTCACACGGCCTCGTGATAGATCCAGGTGAAAGGGGACTCTTGCAGCCACCAGGTTCACGGCCACAAATAGGATCACAGAACCGAAATAAATGGAACGACGGTCTTTCCCCAGAATTGCAATGAGCCGTTTCATCGATCCCTCCTGAGTATCCAGATATTTGCTGATCCCATCAACAACATAAAAGCGAGATAGTAGATCACGTCGCCAAAAGCAATGTCACCGCGGCTAAAAGAGGAGTAGTGATAACTTAGAGAAAAAAAGCCAATGATCAATCCCAGTTTGCCCGGAAAATGATGGGTGATCAGACCATAATTGCCCAGAAACATAAACAGCGAGAGGAACAGTATTATAATAAAAGCTACTATTTGCTCCCGGGTAAGTGCAGATATCACCATGCCCATGCTCACATAAGCACCGGCCATCAGAAAAGATCCCAGATACATGGTCAGAGTGTTCCCATAATCCAGGTTGCCCAGAAGAGCAATGGAAAGCGTAAGTGGAAGTGCGGCAACGATGACCAGACTCACAAAACTCCAGGCTGCCAGAAGTTTGCCAGCCACCAGTTCAACGTCTGTCACGGGTAAAGTCATTAACAGTTCAAATGTTCCCTGTTTTCTCTCTTCGGCCCAGATTCGCATACTGACTGCCGGGACCAGAAAAAGAAAAGTCAGCGGCAACAGGTTCATGTAACCCCGAACGCTCACCCCTCTGGCTTCCCAGAAGGCGGGAACAATATCAAAAATTCCCAGAAAAAAAAAGAGAAAGTTGAAAAGCAATGCCAGCGTTAAAAAAACATAGCCTATTGGTGTGTTGTAATAATTACCGATTTCCCTGAAAAAAATCTGCCGCAAACCGTTCCATTGCAGATATGCATTTTTTACATCTTCCATCTCGATCTTGCTCCATTCATATTTGAAGTCAGCCTTTAGAAATCATTGTTCTTAGATGCCTTCTAAGCAGTGAGTTCACGAAAGATCTCCTGCATAGACCGCGAAAGAGGTCGAAACTCCCGGATTTCCCATCCCCTGTCCGCAACCGATGCGAAAAGCTTCTCCGGTTGATCTTCTCTCATGCTGCAGGTATATCGCTTAAAATCGCCGTGGACTGAATCAGACTCCTCCACCGAACTAACCAGCGGGATGGAGCGAAGAGTTGTCAGTATATCCTTACCACGAGCTTCGATCAGACAGGACCGAACATTGGTGAGGTTGGATTTGCGGTCATTGGCAACCAGAACCCCACGATGAATAATAAGCACGTTTTCACAAACATCTTCCACTTCTTGAAGAATGTGAGTGGAAAGAATTACGGTTTTGCTCTTCCCCAGATCTCTGATGATACCCCTTATGTGCGTTATCTGATTTGGATCCAGTCCTGACGTGGGTTCATCCAGAATAATGATATCGGGGTCGTGAATCAAGGCTCCCGCCAGAGCCACTCTCTGTCGATATCCGCGTGAGAGAATGGAGATGGGAGAATAGAGATGGGAAGACAGCTCCAGAGCATCGACCATATTTCGGAACCGCTTGCCCAGGCGATCACCTGTCAAACCATGGATACGCCCTATGAATTCAAGATATTCGGAAACAAACATTTCCGGGTAAAGAGGGGAAGTCTCCGGCAAATATCCGATCTGCTTTTTGAGAGGCAGGATTTCATCTGGATTGGAAGGCGAAAGCCCGTTTATCCGGATTTCTCCTTCCGATGTGCTAAGATACCCGGTCATTAATTTCATAGTAGTGCTCTTACCAGCACCATTGGGCCCCAGCAGTGCCGTGATTCCAGTGCTGGAGCTTACCGAAAAAGAGAGGTTTTGCACGGCCAGGAAATTGCCATAGCTTCTGTGAACACCTTTTAACTCAATCATAGCTTCTCCACTTCGCAAAACTCTCTATTCCAGGGCAACCCTTTTCAAATAGTATCGATGAAGTTGCCTTTCAGTGCCACTGTGACCGGGAATGCAGGGCCATGCTGTGTCTCCACGGGGATCAAGCTGTACCATTTCATGAAAATGTTGAGTGGAGAAAATGTGGAGTTAGCTTTTCGAGAAACGTGGGCGCGCATAGCAGAAAATGCTCGAATCGAACAACTGATGCAAAGCATTCAACGTCAAAACCTGGTGGAATCCTGCAAATATCCGTGGAAATATTCTTCAGCAAGTCGGTTTCCCTCGGGTTGGTGAAGCTTTGGAAGGTGATCAGATTACACCTTCTTTCCCGGGTAGACGAGTGCAAATTGTTCACGAGGACGTGGCCTGCAATAGGCTATGCCCACAATTATGACAATACCCTCATGCTTTAGCTCTACCGTCTGCCCTCTCAGTTTGCGAGGTTTTCGGTAGAAAACCTCGCAAACATGGGGTGACAAAGCTCGAGTCCGGGCTGGACCCAACGCTAAGAACTCATCTCAACGCAATGAGCTATCTATCAGCGATCTATTTTAGAATAGAGCGTAAATAAAAGGTGAGAGACCACCAGCTACACTGCCGAAGATTGCCAGTCCGATGACTAAAACCAGCATGACAACAATTGGAATTAGCCAGAACTTACGTCTGACCATTAGAAAATCTAGAAACTCTTTTAGTATTTCCATTTCGTTTCCCTGTTTAATGATTTGTTCCGTTACAGTAATTCAAATTGATGCGACACAAAATACAAAGTCCATCCCGTTTACATCCTGTCACGATTGCTTCCCAATCATACGTCAGAAAGGTTTGCTGTATCGCTCTGGATTGGATAGAGCAAGATCCGGTTTTTCCCAGTAACTGGTCAGGGAGGAATCAAACCCCATCTGCAAAAACTTCTTGCCTACCAGTTTTGCGATCAATGCCAGAGGAAGTACCGTAAGAAAAAAAATGATCGTCAAGATCACCCGGGACATGATCGCCTGAATCATGTGCGCCAGTCGCATCCACTGACTGTAGACTATATTCGAAAGAGGCGGAATCAGGCCAGTGATGATCAGCCCACCACCACCACCAATCCAGTACATGCTATATTCTGGCGGCATTTGAAAAGATAGGTGATAAAATTCGTTATGTAGAACGTATCGATTCTGATAAAACCCTACCATGATCAGAAAAAAGCCCATCATTAGAAAAAAACGACTGCCTTCGGAAGTAATAGACTCAACTCGCTTC
>JBNLFC010000331.1:0-4512 GCA_050305335.1 Leptospirales bacterium | reverse complement strand
TAATCTGTCTCTGGATCGGTTGGGGAAAAGATGTATAATCAGATGTAGTTCTGGATTGGTCTGGTATGGGATGAGTGCCGTACAGCGTACGGAAGCTCCTGCCGGAGAACGCCACGATGAGGATAGCAAATGAAAGAGATGAGGAGAAAAGATCGGCAAGCCTCCGAGGAAGATGCATGGGAGCTGCTGGGGCGATGCGAGTACGGTATCCTTTCCACGAGCGACGATGAAGGTCCTTATGGGATTCCTCTGGATTATGTGGTAGAGGGAAACTCGCTCTATTTTCATTGTGCCATGGAGGGCCGTAAGGTAGATGCTCTTTTAAAGGACAATCGAGTCTCCTTTTGCGCCGTGGGCAACACTGAAGTGATGTCCGACAAGTTCGCCACTCGCTATGAGTGCGTCATCGCTACCGGCAAAGCTTTTATCGTAGAAGGAGAAGAGAAGAAAGCAGGACTTCGACTGCTGCTTGAAAAATATTCACCCCAACATATCGATGCTGGATTGCAATACATTGAGAGATCCCACTCCATAACACGGGTCTTCCGAATAGAACTGAAGCATATTTCCTGCAAAGCGAGAAGATAGTAGAAGGGTTACATGTGAAATGAAGGCATCCAATTTTATATTAGAAGATTATTTGAGAAGAATCAACTACACGGGTGAGATATCCGTCGACCGGACCACTCTTTTTAAAATGATAAAGCATCAGCTTCGTAGCGTTCCCTTTGAGAATATCACAGTGCAGGAAGGGAGAGTGCCATCTCTTGTGCCAGAGGATATTGTGGCAAAGATAGTCCCGACCCCACGAGGAGGCTATTGCTATGAGGTGAACGGCCTTCTGGCTATGGCGCTGGAAAAAATAGGATTCTCATACTATTTTGTCGCTGCAAGAGTTCTCACCTATAAAGAAAGAAGGCCTCGGACCCATATGGCTCTGCTGGTGCAGGCAGATGGAGAAGATTGGTTATGCGACGTGGGGTTTGGGGGCTATGGTCTCCGGGAACCAATTTCGCTTCAAGACTTTGGGCAGGCAAACCAGGACGGGGAACTCTATCACCTGAAGGCCGATGGAAGAGGAGAGTACATCCTCAACTATCTGAGCAAAGAGGGCTGGAAAGAACTCTATAGTTTTTTTGCGCAGGAACAGGAGTGGATTGAGTTCACTCTGGCTAACTATTACAATGCAAAACATCCTGATACGATTTTCACTCAGAAAAAATTAGCGATCCTGCAAACGGAGAAAGGTCGCAAAATTGCTGTGGATGATCAAATGCAATTGATCGAGAATGGAACGACCAACGAGTTCCAAATACCGTACAAAGAGGCGCTAGAAAAATATTTTGGGATTCGGGATGCCTGAATCATTCACGCGTAAACCGTAAACCAGTATGCCTCTTTCCTGGCAACATGCATTTTTACTTTGCTATGTCAATAGCCGCCGTCAGCAATCCTGCTTTTCCAGATAAATACTCCGTGTGGGGAACGCAAAATTGATCCGGTTTGCATTCATATGGTTTAATATACCAATGTTTATTTTATGATGGATATCCATATAGTGGTTGTAATCGGGATCGAGAACGAAGTAGACCACCTCAAAATCCAGTGATGAATCGCCAAAGTCTTTAAAGTGAGCCCGATCAAAGCGTGTACTCGGGGTTTCTTCAATGATCCGCCGCACCGCCTCCGGAATAGTAGCGACCACATCTGCAGGTGTATCGTAGGTCACTCCGAACCCGAAAACAACGCGTCTTTCTTTCATCTGCTGAAAGTTACGAATGCGGCTCTGGAGCAGATCGTTGTTGGAAAAAACAAGTTGCTCCCCGGAAAGAGAACGGATGCGCGTGGTCTTGAGCCCAACGTGCTCTACATTGCCCATGAGTTCATCCACCACAATAAAATCACCGATGCGAAAGGGTTTGTCAAGGGCTATGCTGAGCGACGCAAAAAGGTCACCCAGAATGTTCTGTACGGCCAGAGCAACAGCCACACCGCCTACGCCCAGACTTGCCACCAGCGTTGTTACCTGAAAACCAAGGTTATCCAGCAGAAGGATGGCTACCAGACCCCAGAGAACTACCCTTGCAATGAAGTAGATTAACGTCATTGTAACGCTGTCGTATTGTGCGGAATCTGTACCGGATCGGTTGGGTAGGTTCTGAAACCAGAAACGGAGCAGGCTACTTCCTGCGATCCCTCCCTGGAGAATGAGCAAGAAAAAAACAATGTTTGTTACTCTGGAGTTCAGGAAAGGAGGCAACTCCAGGTTCAATGAAAAGAAATAGACCAGAAGAGCAAGGTAGATTGCATAGAAAGGGGTTCTGAGAAGATTCACGAGCCCATCGTCCCATCGTGATTCCGTATGCCGTGCAAAACGAATCAAGAGTCGAAGGGTGATCCACTTTATGATTATGGTCAAAAGAATGGCCAGAGCAGAGATTCCGGCTGCCAGAAGCATCTGCTCCAGACTGTTTTCCGTAAGGAATTTATTCAGTACCATCATGACCTCATCTTTGTCGGGAGCTACAGTGAGAGATGGTGCGGTGAAAATCTTATGACTGTCCGAATCTATCTCTCACTTGACATCATCAAGCGGCTTTCCTCTCTTGAACAGAACAAATTGACCCCGGGGAAAATAGCCTGGAACACAATACACTTTTACAATTGACAGCGCTCGTAGCCCTTGGTGTAGGCGCTCAATGGATCTCCTGGAAGATCCACCAACCATCTATTCTCCTTTTACTTTTGATCGGTATTCTGGCCGGTCCTGTCTTTGGCTGGCTGCAACCCGACCGTATTTTCGGTCAGTCACTTTTTCCCATAATCTCTCTCTCTGTAGCAGTCATTCTGTTCGAAGGGGGTATGTCGCTCCGTGTTCGCGACTTACGGGAAAGACTGGGTAATCCAATCTTACGGCTCTTGACCGTGGGTGTTTTTCTCACACTTTTCCTGATATCCGTTGCAGGAAGATATATTTTGGATCTTGAGACGCCCATGGCGATTCTTCTGGGAGCCATTCTGACTGTAACAGGACCCACCGTGATCGTTCCGTTGCTTCGCAGTTTTGAGATGGATGACCGCTTGAGGTCCATTCTCAAATGGGAAGGCATTGTAGTGGATCCCATTGGCGCCTTCCTTTCCGTGATTGCGTTTGAACTTGTGCTGGCAGGACGCGTGGATTTTGAGACGGTGCAGACCATCGCCCTGCCGGCAATTATCAAGACATTGTTGGCCGGAATAGGAATTGGTTTTATTGTTGCTGTCTTGCTTCTTTTCCTGATGAAGAAAGATTGGATTCCGGAGTTTCTTCATAACCCCGTAGTGCTCGTATGGGTTATTCTATCTTTCACACTCTCCAACATGGTGCAACCGGAGTCGGGACTTCTGGCAGTGACCGTCATGGGTTTCACTCTTGCCAATCAAAAGTATTTCGAAGTCTCTCATGTCCTTGTTTTTAAAGAGAATCTCAGGGTGCTTTTAACCGCGGTGCTCTTTATCCTTCTCTCTTCCCGCATTCGCCTGCAAAGCGTCGCAGGCATAGGTTGGCATACGCTCACTTTCCTGGGCGTTTTAATCTTTGGAATTCGCCCTTTTTCCGTTTTTCTCTCTACCATGGGGAGCTCCATACCATGGCGATTTCGGGCTTTTCTCGCTTTCATGGCTCCCCGCGGTATCGTAGCTGCATCGGTCGCTTCGGTATTTTCGCTGGAACTCATCAGTCAGGGCAATGAGTCAGGGAGAATGGTGGTGGCCACGGTATTTTTTATCATTATTGGAACTGTTCTTTTCTACGGTGTCATTGCAAGACCTATGGCAAAACTTTTGAGACTCTCTCTGCCTGATCCCCGTGGCGTTCTGATGGTGGGTGGTCATCCCTGGGCAAGGGAGATCGCATCAGCCCTCAAAGAGAAAGGAATATACGTGGTGATGGTAGATAGCAATGCAAATAACGTTCTTGCCTGTCGTATGGCGGGCCTCGCGGCTTTTCAGAGCAACATTCTGGATGATTCCATAGCAGATGAGCTGGATCTTTCCGGCATCGGTTACCTGGTGGCGCTCACCTCTAACGACGAGATCAACTCTCTAGCTGCTTTGAAGTATCGCGCTTCGTACGGCAGGAATCATGTCTTTCAGCTTTCACAACAATCCCAGAAACTCAACCCCAGATTTTCTTCAGACGGGGCCTCGGTACCCAGGGAGATGCGGGGAAATACTCTCTTTCATGGGAGTCTTACCTTTGATCGTGTGGAGGAGATCTGTCAAAACGGTGGCCAGATTAGAGTCACAGGTCTGACGGAAGAGTTTAACTACTCCAGATATTTATCCTATTACAACAACGAAGTCTACCCTCTCTTTTTGATTGGAAAAAATAGAGAAATTCATGTTTTTGCTGAAAATCAAAAACTTTCCCCGGTTGCAGGGGATTCTATCATTGGCCTTGTGCTCCAGCAAGAAAAGGGAGAAGAAAAATGAATCAATCACTGGATCTTGCGATTATAGGGAATTCGCAGA
>JBNLFC010000330.1:0-4520 GCA_050305335.1 Leptospirales bacterium | reverse complement strand
CGAAGACTTTCCCTATCTGGACGGAAAGTTATTTGCAGATGGAAGAACAGGCATAGAGATTCATTCGTCCAGAATCAGGCATACTGGCGACATGGAGATCAACGGGAATTTTTCTGTAAAGGAGCCTCTCATCACTCTCAACCATGGAGAAGCAGGAAGCGGTGTGACAGCTGAAAGTGCTGGCCTGGAAATTGATCGGGGAGACTCACAGCCGAAAGCGCGTATGGTATGGAAGGAGTCCCTCTCCCGGTGGGTGTCGGGCCTTTTTGGTTCTGAGGGAACGCTGGCATTTCTTACAGATGTTGCCGCAAAGATTTTAAATTCACCTACCTGGAACGAAACCGATGGCGCTCCCAGCGCAGCTGCGACGGAGAACAGGTTTGCGCTGAAAAACGGAGATACCTCAGAAGATTTTTCTGTAAACGATCTCTCAGCGTCCGGGAATATTAGCGGGACCAGGGTGCAAGGATTATCTCTCTCTACGATCGGTGTATACGGAGAGTCCGCTTCCTCAACAGGATTACAGGGAAAATCTACATCAGGTTACGGAGGATATTTTACAACGTCAACAGGAATTGGTGTTCGAGGTAATTCAACATCGTCCACAGGAGTGTATGGACAAACATACGGAAATGGTCAGGTTGCAGTTCATGGCTATACGACTGCAACGAGCGCGACTGGAGTGAGAGGGGAGTCATCGTCTGGAAATGGGGTATATGGAATTACATCGCATGCTTCCCATGCAGGGGTTCATGGCTATTCCAGCGTAGGCGATGGGCTGAGAGGAGAAGCCACGGCTTCAGGCAAGTCAGGAGTCTACGCAACCTCAGTGAATGGTACCGGAGGTTATTTTGTATCCAACGGATATGGGCTACACGGAAGAACCAACGCAGGAGTTGGCGGAAATGGCGTGTTTGGCGAAGCAACTGGAGTGATAGGGAGTGGCGTTCGTGGATCTGGTTACTTTGGAGTGTATGGCTCTGGTGGTTCTTATGACTTCTATGCCGGCGGCTCAGGAAGAAACTACGCCCCCTTTACGGGAGCCCATGAGGTAACCATCGACAAAGCATTGCAGATTTTACCTGGAATGCTGCTCACAGTCGAGTATACGCGTGAAAGATTCAACGAAGATGGAACCTTATCCATGAGTTCCACTTTCCCTCACTGTAGACTGGCACTGGAAAATGACACCCCCCATGTGGTCTATATTTCCAGTGGCAAGCTTCCGGAGGAGCACCGGGCTGAGATAGACGAAGAGCATCAATATGCTGCGGGCAACGCCCTGGGTGAAGGCTGGTTACTTGCTACTGATAGAGATGGTATTCCACAGAAGGGCGACATTCTGGTCACCGGTTCTATCCCGGGATACGCTCACAGACTGGATCCTGATACACCTATCACGGCGCGCATTCTGGGAAGAATCGCAGGAAAAGTGATGTGTGACACTGATTGGTCGGATGCTGAAGATATTGGAGAAACCGGCTTCAAGAGAAAATTAATCCCTGTGATCTATCAGAGCGGTTGAGCTTATAGAGACCATCCATGATATCCGAATTTCAGACAGCTTTGCACGACCCCTTTTTCGCGGGATTTCTTGTGCTGATCTTTGTGGCCATGCTTGCCATAGTTCTGGCACTGCACATACGTTACGATATTCGGCGTGTGGGGTCTCTGGAGATGGAGCCAAGAACCAGAGATCCATCCAGATACGATAAGTATACGGATCGCATTGAATACACAGCAGGCCGCTTTCGCAACCATGAATATATGACAGTGCTTCAGGTCTGGAGGGATGAGTTTCGTTTTCATTTCAAGGTGCCGGGGGATACGGCAATGGAGATGCTGATCAAAGATAGTGTGGAGATCTATCTAGTCGAACACCAGAAGGCGCTTCTTTCGCTTATGGAGGGACTGGGAGATGAAGAGGTGATGGAGCCTTTCATGAAGACCACAACCGATGCTGTGCGATGGATTTCGGAAATTCACCAGGCCATCCAGACCCGGCTCCATGTGCAGCTGCCAGACCGATGGGCAGTACTCTTTTTCCAATGGATCTCTTGCGGTCACTCCGTAGCACTGATGATGGCCGAAGCCATCTACAGCGAACGCGACGACATGGTCACACCCGCCAGTAAGCTGAGCCTCTACCTGCACAACCGTAAATGGCTCATCATCACAGATCTTTTAAAAATCGAAAGACAGCCTCAAATGCTAAACAGGGAAGCGCAAGGCATTGAATACAAAAATCAGGTGGTGCAACGAAGCCGGGAAATCCAATGAAGCGGCACAATGATCAGAGAAGCATTTGAAAGAGGAGGGGTGATGAAAGAGGTGATGGAGTGGCTTCGTGCTAAAATCGAGGCATGGCAAACCTGGCAAATGCGTCTCGGGGTGCTGGCTCACATAAGTCTCGACTCGCTCATACACGATCGGGTCCATGCTGGCTTTGACATATTCGAACTGGAGCCCCTCTATCTAAAAAAAGCTGCATACCTTCGCATGCACCAGGCGTTGCACAATGAAGGCAGCATCGTTTTTGGGGGTGACTCTCGCATCCACTACGCAGAACCCCACATTCGTGCTACCAACCCTCGATTTCTTGTCCTGGCCATAGGCGGACTTACCGCGGAGAGGGAGCTTATCATGCTGCCGCAGATCCAGCTGGCTGCAAATGCTCAAACGTACATAGACAACATTGGCGCAGGCGATCTGCTACGAGGTGATCGGGTAGAAGAAATCGCTGCTCGAATCCTCGATCTATATGACCACATGGCCTATTCCGGAGTCAAAAGACTCTTCTGGATCAACACACCTCCTCCGGGAAACCCCGATCGCGCCGCAAGCGGACACCTGGACACAGCACTCAAACATCGAACGAGGCTGGAATATGTACGGGACTCTTCTCGACTCCTGGAAGATAGGTTAATCAAATCAGCCCTCTATAAAACCGAAATGCTGCGCATCATTGACGTAAGATCGGAAATGATTGGAAGCGACGGATGGCAATTAGAACGTTACTGCGCTCCAGATCGAATCCATCACAATGTAAACGCATATACCCATGTATATCTACCGCGTATACTGGGAGCGCTTCATGAAGTCTTTTAGCAGGGCATACAAAATCAAAAGGAGTAAACATTCTTAAAGCTTACTGAAAAGGAGAACTCAATGAAAAAAGTGTACAGCGTATTATTCTTTTTAATGGGAATTGGAGCTCTGGGCTTCTCTGCCATGGCATTTTTCAACCCATCGGCCATCTCACTCCAGTTCATGGGGGCAGTGATCCCCCCCTGGGCAGCGGGACTTGCAGTGGCCGTAGTAACACTCTCGCCCTCATTCGCGGTAGTGGTAACAGGCTCACCCTTACCCCATCTTGTAAAAAACGCAGCCTATATGGTCCTGCGATCAAAGAAGTAAAGTATGGAACAACAAAAGGAACAACAAAATGAACGAAACCAGAAACACATTGAGCCAGATTGTGGAAAAAAGCAAACTTGCCATTGCCTTTCTAAAAGCGCACTGGGAAGCCACGCTCATCACAGCAGCCATAATTGCTGCAGTGATCATAGTAGATGCCGTTGCCAGGCAACTCTATCGGCACCTCACAAAACCTGACGCAACAACAGCGCAACAGACACGACCCGTCGACTATGCGGGAGACAGAGGATACGAAGCCTGTCAGTTCTCTGCAAACATCAAAGACCCGGAGGAACGTCATGCGTATTGCATCAATTTTAGCGATAACGCTTTTCGCTAACATATTTTTGAGCCAGTGCAGCACATTCACAAAACCAGAAGTCCAGGTGATCCCACCACCCGGTAGAGCCGGCTGCGCTCAGTACCAGCACGATCGTGTCAAATACCAATCCTGTCTGGTAGGCATGCGTCAAACATGGGAACAGAGGGAAAACGCAGACCCCGTACTGGAACTCGTGGAAACAAAACGAAGTGACTCAGTCTGGGTGATCCAGCATTACCGAATCTGTCGCCACGACTTCTGCACGGAATTCCAGGTGCCCAGCGAAGATCATACTTTCTGGGGAGATATCCAGAGAGGTGGCCTCTGGTTCCTGACCGGTTTTGTAACAGGTGTGGTTGCACTGCTTGCAGGAGGTTAATGTGAAATATCCACCCTTTACCACACCAACAGGACCCGAAGACCGAATTCGAGTCACATCGCCCTATGGGTGGAGAACGTTGAACGGTCAAAAGCAATTCCATCCAGGCTGGGACTTAAGAACACTCTGGCCGGGCAAAGAATACGACGGGTTAATACGTGCTCATGAAGCCCTGGTGATCATGCGGGTAGAAGACTACAATGGCTACAAATACATAGATGCCAGTGGAGCCTCGGGTCTCTTCTATCGTTACGGCCACGTAGCACCTGCATCAGATCTACACGAAAACCAGGAAATCGTAAGAGGTTACTACTTCGGCAGAGCAGGATACTATGCCACAACAGCATTACACCTGCACTTCGAAATCCATCACGTGGATCCGGCACACAGAAAAGGAGTAGA
>JBNLFC010000329.1:0-4541 GCA_050305335.1 Leptospirales bacterium | reverse complement strand
AGAATGCGGGGACCGCCCTCAACCAGTATCACCCTGGCCCTTTTGGGTTCAATATTGCGAAACTCCTTACTGAGAGTGTAGCGGCTGATTTCACCCAGAGCTCCAGCCATCTCTACACCGGTGGGTCCCCCACCCACCACGACAAAAGTCAAATACTGCTTTTGAAGCTCTACGTCGCGAGTAATCTCAGCCTTCTCATAGGACTCGAGGATTCGACGTCGAATCTCCGTGGCCTCTTCCAGAGACTTGAGGCCCGGCGCGTGTTGTTCCCACTCGTCGTGACCGAAATAGCTATGAGTGGCGCCACAGGCAAGGATGAGGTAGTCATAAGAGATGTCCCCGAAGTCACAATGCACCACACGCTCTGCTTTGTTTACGCTCAGAGCGGTTCCCATAAAGACCTCTATATTGGAATAGGGTGAAAGGATGGTACGAATGGGCACGGCTATATCCGCAGGGTTGAGAGCGGCAGTAGCTACCTGGTATAGAAGGGGCTGAAAAAGGTGATGATTGCGCCGATCTACAAGAGTAACGGATATTCCTGAAACGTTACCCAGAAGACGGGCCGCGTGCAATCCGGCAAAGCCTCCTCCAATAATTACTACATGTCTGTTGTTTTTCATATCTTTTCACGGCCATTATAAATGCTTGCACTCAATTTTGTAAATTCTAATACTGTGCAACCATGGAGTCGATCCGATTTCAAGGAGCAATATTAAAGCTACCGGGAGTGACCATTCTTTGTGTCGCTGTTGGCATGAAGCTTTTCAAAAATGCCCCGGAATCCACACGAATGCTTCGCCGCTACAGCGTTGCCTACAACAATATTCCCGTTCTGCTGGTTGCAGTAGACGAAACAGGTAAAACCCACTATCGAGGACTTGTGCAACACAAAGAGCTGGTCATAGCCATGAAAGATGTACCGGCATCTCAACTTTCCTTTCAAGAACATACTGTCTTCCTTGATCAGTAAAAAAATGCCGCCGGGGTTACCTGAGTATTCCCGAAGTTGCCTGACCGGGAAAGTTTACTTACTTCTAACATAGCAGTACCGTTCGATCTATTCAACTGAGTACACACCAAAATTTGTGTGCAGCTCACTCCATACATGCAAAAAAAAAGGTTCGTTCACCGTCTATTGATAGAGAACAAGCAAGCATATGCAGGTACTGTACGCATGCCTTTATACTCATGCATATGCCCGGAGAATACCATGAGCGTGGAAAGATACCGCCAGCATATACTGATTGTTGACGATTCTCCTGCCAATCTTCATATGCTTGGCAGCATACTTGGTGATCACTATAATGTTCTCTACGCGTCTGGAGGTGAGGAAGGGATCAGACTGGCAAATACTCGGGCCATTGATTTGATCCTGCTGGATGTAGTAATGCCAGATATGGATGGATATAACGTTTGCAATCAATTGAAAACCGACCCTGCAACACGAAACATTCCTGTCATTTTCCTTACCAGCCTGACGAGTGCGGCAGACGAAGAGAAAGGGCTTTCAGCAGGGGCTGAAGATTTTATTCATAAGCCTGTATCTCCTCCCGTAGTGATGGCACGAGTCCGAAACCATTTACTGCTTGCAAACAGTAAACGTGAATTGCGTTCCCAGAATGAACAACTGGAAAAATTGGTAGTACAGCGCACAGGTGAAATAGTCCGCAAAGATCATCAGCTTATCGCTGCACAAAGCGCCACCATTACAGCCTTCTGCGCTCTGGCGGAAGCCCGGGATAATGAAACCGGCAACCATATTCGACGTACACAAAACTATGTACGCCTTCTGGCTGAAAAAATGCGCAACCACCCACGCTACCGCCCGCTACTTACCGATGAATCAATCGAATTACTCTACAAATCCGCGCCACTTCATGATATTGGTAAGGTCGCTATACCCGATGCTATTCTCCTGAAACCCGGGCGACTCACAGAGGAAGAATGGGTCGTTATGAAAAAACATAGTCTTGTGGGAAGAGATGCTATCACTACAGCTGCCAGTGAACTCGACCGGGATGACGGAAATTTCCTGAGCTTCGCAGCAGAAATTGCATATACCCACCATGAACGCTGGGATGGCAAAGGCTATCCCAGGGCTCTGGCCGGTGACGCAATTCCGCTCAGTGGAAGACTAATGGCCGTGGCTGATGTATACGATGCTCTTACGACAAAACGCGTATATAAGGAAGCTTTATCTCACAAAATGGCTATTACGATTATGAAAGCTGAAAGAGGATCCCACTTCGATCCAGACATATTCGACGCCATGATTGCTATTCAGGATCAATTCCAGGGAATCGCCCGCCAATACGGAGATGCAATTGCTCCAGCGAAAGTTCCAATGGAAAATCTTGTGGTCCTTTGATGCACTTGGAATCAAACGATTCCCTTTTCTCGGGCAATGGCCACCAGGTGGGTTCTGTTGCGTGCATCCACCGCTTTCAGAAGAGAAGCCACGTGAATCCTTACAGTAAATTCGGTTATAGAAAGAGTTTCTGCAATTTCTCTGTTCGACTTGCCTTTTGCGACCTCCTGTAGCACCTCCCTCTGGCGTCGCGTTATCTTGAATGTAGAGCCCTCATCGTCCTCACCCATCGCGCCTTCGGAAAGCAGATTTTCAGGCATGTACACGCCACCCGAAAGGACCAGGCGCAGGGCAGCCAGCAATACTTCACTTTTCAGAGTTTTCGGAATAAATCCGGCCACACCCTCCCTGAAGAGACTCCGAATC
Organism: Leptospirales bacterium; assembly: GCA_050305335.1. Lineage (GTDB taxonomy): Bacteria > Spirochaetota > Leptospiria > Leptospirales > Leptonemataceae > JBNLFC01. The sequence goes on along the minus strand of JBNLFC010000329.1, from coordinate 1,804 downwards.
TGAGCAGTATCGATCATCCCGGAGACAATAACAACCGGACTTTCAGTAAGACTCTTGATCTTCCTTAAAGTGGCCATTCCTTCCATGCCCGGCATATTCCAGTCCAATAAAATTAGACTGAAAAAAATCGGTCGATCGAGATGCGCCAGAACTTCGGCAGCCGATGCAGCCTCATGAATACGGATTCCGGCGTCCATACCGGATAGAATTTTTCCCAGACCATCGCGAAACAGTGTGTGGTCATCAGCCAGCAGAAAATGCATACAACTTATATTTCCCGGTAAGATATTTATTGTCAATCGAAATGAAAATGTACGCCGTCATAGTTCGCGATGAGCCGTTACGATAGAGATGTAGTCATCCAGTTCCCTCCATAAATCATCCATGGATGGAATATCATAAAGGCTGACAGCATCCATCATTCTTCGAGACCAGGCAACCACTGCTTTCGCATTTCCAGCCGCAGCCTGACTCTCCAGATCTCTGCAGAAGGCCGCAACTTTTTTAAAATCTATCTCTTCTCTCAAGAGTCGCCATTCACTTCTGGCCAGGGTTTCCAGACAAGAACAATCAGAATCTCCTAACGCACAGCCTTCGTTTTTTTTGCCAACCGGAAGGAATCGGGCCACGGTTTTCAAAACATCCGAACGCTTCACCGGCTTATACATCCAGTCAACAAATAGCGGTTCGCTGCCATCGCCAATTTCCGACTGCGGACTTGCGGTAACCGCAATTACGGGCAACGCAGGAAATTCATTTTTTATCAGCTTTGTAGCAGTTATACCATCCATAACCGGCATTAGAATGTCCATCAATACCAGGTCAGGTTGATACCGTCGCGTCATTTCGATCCCCCTCATTCCATTCTCAGCCTCAATGATATAAAAGGGTGCCACGGAAAGAAGATCCCGCAAAAGTTTTCTGTTATCGTCATTGTCTTCCACAAGAAGCAAGGTGGCTGGATAAAAAGTGTCTTCGAAAGAAGGGGCCATGGACTGTACGGAGGTTTCTAGAATCTCTTTATCCGATGGATCCAGCCAGGTAGATGGAAACTCGATATGAAAAAGGGCGCCTCCTTTCTGCCCCGCAGAGAGGGAAATGGTACCGCGAAATATTTCTATGAGCCTTTTTGTAATGGCAAGCCCCAGGCCAGTACCCCCGGAGCTCTTGCGAGCCACGTAAGCAACCTGAACAAAGGGGTTAAAAACAATCTCACGATCCGCTTCTGGAATTCCCGGACCGCTGTCCTCCACTTCCAGAATCATAGTAAATCGTCCCTCATCATCCAGGTTTTTTCCATCGAAAGAGATGCGTATATAGCCTCTATCCGTAAACTTCACAGCATTCCCGACCAGATTGATTAAAATCTGACGTAAGCGCATTCGGTCAAAACGAACGGGGTTTTTCAGCATAGCAGCTATCTCAATATTAAACTCCAGACCTTTCACTTTTGCGCGATAATCGAAAAGGTTATGTATTTCTTGCGCAAGGTCCACAAGTGATAGGGATTCTGATACAATCATAATCTTTCCGGCGTCTATACGAGAAAAATCCAGAAAATCATTGATTGTGGAAAGCAATATCTCCCCACCCTTCTGAATGGATTTGATATAGGAAAGATGTTCCGGATCGTCCACTCTGGCGGAAAGGAGTTCGGTGAATCCCAGTATAGCATTTAACGGAGTTCGCAATTCATGGCTGATGTTGGCCAGAAATTCGGTGCGGGCACGAATCGCAGCATCAGCCCGATCACGTTCCAGCTGTTCCGCTTCTGCAGTTTTCCGCTCCGTGATGTCCCTGGATA
>JBNLFC010000328.1:0-4564 GCA_050305335.1 Leptospirales bacterium | reverse complement strand
CCTGTTACCGAACAAGACATTCTGGAGGAGCTGGAGAGAGCAGGCGTTGTGGCAGGTCTGTTGCGTCAGGCGATCTTTGAAGCTCCGGCCCGTGTCAGATCGCCTCGGATCGTAAAAGAAGACTCTTCCAGCGCTACAGAAGGGGAGAACTCCATGCTCATCCGGGGTGTAATCTTCCAGCCCGGACAGTCAGTCAGGTTTGTGGCCGCCAGAGGTGAGCCACCCATCCCGGGCGTTTTACAACGTATAGAATACTTTTTTTCTCTTAATAACCAGGTTCGGCCCGATGAGGGTGATGTGGATTCCTTACGTGTGGATCTGCGAAAACTGGATGTTATACGTCATTGTAATCCGGGTGATCTTCTGGCACATATTCTGCCTGGAAGTCCGGGTAATCAAGGATACGATGTGCGTAACCGACCCATCTACGGTGAATCGGAGATGAAGGCCGTGCTGGAGGCGGGTAAAAACACAACCCTCTCGGATGATGGGATGGCGATCCACTCCACCATGGCGGGTCAGATCCAGGCACGAATACGTTCGAACGGGCTTCATGCTGAGATTCATGTGGAAGAGGTATTGCAACTTCAAGACGTGGACTATTCCACAGGCCATGTAAAATTTCCCGGTACTGTAATCATCAGCGGGACGGTTCTGGACGGCTTTCGCGTTGAGGCAGAGGGCGATATCAGTGTGGAAAAGAGTGTGGGTCGAGTTCAACTCATCGCAAAGGGGGACATTGTGCTCTACGGTGGGATGGTGAGCAAGGACGAAGGCTATCTCGAATCAGGAGGCAACGTATATGCGAAGTTCATAGAAGCCTCGGTGATCAATGCCGGTGGAGATGTACTGGTGGAAGAGGCCATCATGCACTCACGTGTGACTGCAGGAAAAAACGTCTATGTGGAAGGGGGCAGGGGAGAGATCATTGGCGGGCAGATGGTCTGCGCAAAGCTTTTACGTTCCAGGCGTATCGGTGCCAGAGTTGGAAGCAGTACGAGAATCAATGTGGGACTCGATCCCGATACACTTAACTCACTCAAGGAACTAGAATCAGATTACGAAGAGAAGCGGCAGCTTCTCGTCCGCGTGGAGATGCACTTGAGCCGTATCGAGGAAACATTAAAAAGAGAGAAGGAGTTGAACGACGAAGATCGAGCGACAAGATCCAATCTTCTCACCATTAAAGAGAATTATATCAACGCCTTAAAAGTTGTGGATAAACAGAGGGAGCGCATTTACTCATCTGCGGAACCGGATCCCGGGGCTACCGTCATAGCGCAGGATGGAGTCTATCCCGGAGTGGAGGTTTCGTTTGGAGCAGGCGTCAGGCGCTACAGAGTAGAGCGGCAGCCCATTGAACGGTATTGCCGCTTCATTCTCGAGAACGGAGCAGTTCAGTTGAGGCACTCGGATCTGTAGGAGTTCCACCCGTTGTATCCGCAGATTGCGCCGAGTTTCGCAGATGGTGAGGCTACAGGATGGGAAAGATTAGAAGGATTGAGGAGATGATTTCATGATGGATCATACGATCTCAATCAGCCTGCTGCCTTCATCCCATCATACTTTTTTTTGATAAAGAGGCATACTCCCCCGACTCCCCAGAAGAGGACTACCAGCGAGAGTAACCATCCAAATACAGGAATGTAGGAGATGGGCCATAGAAGCACCAGGCCGATTGTGGCTGCAACCATCAGGGAATCTTTTTTTGCGCTCCAGAACCTGGCGACCAGCAATCGACCCAGGGCAATCCCTGCGATGATTTTTCCCAGCGCCATCAGGATGCCCCAGACGCCCATGGAAAGAAGAGCCAATCGAAACCCGAGCACGGTCATTGCAACGAACAGAGCAAGGAGTGGAGTTACAATAGTCCAGAGAGCTCCCCATCCGAAGTGGGGCCAGAATCCGGCTATCATGTCATTACTCAGCTCTTCGACTATGGGACCTGCAACTTTTACCAGAACCAGCGCAACAATGAGTGCAGAGAGAGTGGATACCAGAAGCCAGCCAATGGCCCCTGCTACAGGGGATCCGCTCTGGCCTGAATGCGAGGGTGGAGTGTGGATTACTTTCCCCTGGATCCTGGCGTTCGGAGAGATCACTGCATCATTGGCTCCAACATATTCCAGCCGACCTCCAATTCGTGCTGAGTCACCTACGGTCAAAAGTCCGGATCTATCATTTGTATCCTCATCCCCCATATGAAGGAGTACGTCCTGACCGATGGCACCATTCAGTAAAAAAAGCCCTCCGCCTCCAAGAAGCGATCTGCCTACGTTTCCGCTTATCTTTGCATCTCCTGCCAGAACCAGAGCATCCCAGCCTACGTTTCCGTTCATATTCACATTGCCTGAAAAGACCATCAAGCTTCTTGAAACCTGTTCACCGATCTGAATGCTAGCTCCCATGACTCGGACGCTGCCATGGACTGGCCCTGTAGTTACGATGCTTCGACCAATACCGATTACATCGCCCTCTACCGTCCCATTGACGGTGATTGTTTCTCCCGCACAGATGAGATCTCCGGTGACGCGTCCCTCTATAGTGATGGAGGAGGCTGCCACATAGAGGTTGCCCTCAATGGTCTCTGATTTTCCGATATAAACAGAATTGCCATGGCGCATGGAAAAGGCCATCAATGTAGAGGGAACTCCTGCCAGAAGTATCAGGAAAAGAGCTCCGGTGAAGAAGGTTTTGTATCCGCGATGGAAATGTGTAAAAGTTCCGATGGTCATAATAGGCCATTAGACGTTGGAAATTACAGTTATCAGGCGCTGCATTGCATACAAATTTTAAAACGCTTCCTGTCGGCGGCAAGTCCGGTCTCTTTCGCCATTTCATCGATGAGCAAAGCTAACTCTCCCTTCGGCGGTTTTTTCGTCACAAGAATTGCAGTGTACCGGCGCTCTTTCCAGTTGGGCGGTCAGATGATTGACTGAAAATTCTGCACTCATGGCTCTTTCCAGATTTTCCAGCAAGGTCTTTTCACCTGACGGTGAAATGTCACTTTGCACTCTCAGGTGAACGGTCATCGCAGTAGACTGCGTACTCAAAGGCCAGACATGGAGATCGTGAATGGAGATTACATCAGGAATATCCAGAATATGTTTTCGTATTTCACTCAGATCAATGTGTGCGGGCGCAGCATCCAGGGAGAGTCTCAAAGAATCTCGCATCAATCCCAGGGTACTCAGGGCAATGACTCCCACAATCACAAGACTTATGGCCGGGTCAATCCATGTCCAGCCTGTCCAGAGGATCAAAGCACCTGCCAGAACAACACCCAGAGAGACAATGGCATCTGCCATTAAATGAAGAACAGCAGCTCTCAAGTTCAGATCGTTTTTACTTCCCTGCACATAAAGCAGGCCGGAGATTGTGTTGATCACTACGCCGATGGCAGCTACAATCATGATCTCCTTCCCGGGCACATGGATGTGACTGTCGAATCGTTGGAAGGCCTCATAGCCCAGAGCACCGGCACCCATTAAAATGATAATGCTATTAATGAGAGAGATGAGTATGGAACTACGGCCGAATCCATAGGTGAAGCGACCCCGGGCAGCTGCCTCATTCAAAATCACTGCAAAAAGGCCCAGGGCCAATCCAGCTACATCTGTCAGGTTGTGCCCGGCATCAGACAATAGAGCCATGGAATGCGTGGATATGCCATAAAATGCTTCCACCCCAACAAACAGGAGGTTGAGAGCCATTCCCGCATAAAATCGAGCTCGCAGGTTCCCCGGGCCGGAGGGGGGACTATGATGAGCATGGTGATACTGGTGCGAATGGTCGGATGATAAGGCTGTATGATCGTGGCTCACGAAAATTCCCCCTGCATAGTTGCTGATAGCTTTTTCCCCTTAATAGCAATATAAGGAATAAACCATGGTTGATGGTCAAGGCGGTGTTAAAAAAAACCGCCCCTATTTATTACTCAGGAAGGCGGCATCAAGAGAGGTTCAGGAGAAAAACAATGAGTTTTCAGCATCAGGATGCTATTTGCAGCAGCCTCCCCTCCAGGTATCCCTCACAAACCGGTGGGATGCCAATGACCCATCATGCTAATAGTATGCTTGTGACAGGCCGAATGTCTCAAAAAAAAGATGGGAGAGGTAAACAGACATTTTTTTTTAGATCTGGCAATTCCCTCCCGTTGCCGCCACTCCATATCGATCAGATCATGGGCGGCAGACCGGAGGTCAAAATCCTCATCTTTGAGAATGAGGGGATGATCTGTGGTTGAATGCATCAGCCATCTCAGTGCAGCTGGAGAGCCCACCCCTGCGATAAGCTCTCTGAGCAATGTTACTCCAGATGAATGGAGTGTATGGCTGCAATCTTTTCGACTACGTCGTCTGTAATTTTATTTGCGATTGCCTCAGTATCTACTTTCCAGCTTCTAACCCCGGCTGACCCCATTCCTGTTTCCGAGCCTTTCAATACACTCTGCTCATCTTTCAGCAATTCATAACTGATTGTGAACTCTGTGTTGCCTTCACTGGCTGAGTAGTTCGATATAGTCGTGTGGAGGATGTACACAGCCGGACCAGGCTTAACATTC
>JBNLFC010000327.1:0-4585 GCA_050305335.1 Leptospirales bacterium | reverse complement strand
CCCCGCTGAAGTTTGATCCAAATGGTCGAATCGGGGAAAAGTATAATACTATTACTATTGGAGTGAATTACAATGTCTCAGAGAACATGGAAGACCATCGAATCAGGTCCCTACGATTATGTTCCCATGCTTCACCCTGCGCTGAAGCGAAACTATGGAAAGTGGCTCTATCATGAGCGTCCTCGTCCAGGCGTGCTGATGCACGTTGCTGAAAACGGTGAAAAGGTATACACAGTTCGTGCCGGAACATCCCGTCAGGTGACTGTGGACCACGTTCGCACACTTTGCGAGATCGCAGACAAATATGCAGACGGCCACATGCGTTTTACTATTCGTAACAACGTAGAGCTGATGACTGAAAAGCATGAAAACGTTGAGCCCATGATCAAAGATCTGGAAGCCCAGGGTTTCCCGGTAGGTGGAACCGGTAACTCCGTAACTTCCATCGCTCACACACAGGGCTGGCTCCACTGTGATATTCCTGCAACAGATGCGTCCGGTGTGGTTAAATCCATGATGGATGAGCTGATCACCGAATTCCGCAAGGAGGAGATGCCCAACCGTGTAAAGATTTCCACATCCTGTTGCGAAATCAACTGTGGTGGTCAGGCCGATATTGCGGTGATCGTTCAACATACCCGTCCGCCTCGCATCAACCATGAAATCCTTTCGCAGATTTGCGAGCTTCCTAAAGCCGTTGCACGTTGCCCTATGGCAGCGATTCGACCTACTGTGGTGAACGGTAAGCCATCGCTTATGGTTGTGGAAGAGAAGTGTGTCTGCTGTGGAGCATGCTTCGGAGCATGTCCTGCTATGGAGATCAATCATCCTGAATACTCTAAGCTGGCCATCTGGATCGGTGGAAAGAATGCCAACGCAAGAACTCGCCCGGCCAACATGAAAATGGTGGCACATGGATTGCCTCAGAATCCTCCTCGCTGGCCGGAAGTTACGGCACAGTTGAAAAAAATCCTCTACGCTTACAAAGAGGGAGCTCAACCCTGGGAGCGTGTGGGCGAATGGGCAGAGCGTATCGGCTGGAAGAAGTTTTTCGAAGTGACTGGACTACAGTTCGACAAGTGGATGATCGACAACTATCGTCACGCTCGAGTATCTTTCAATAAGTCCGCTCATGTGCGATTCTGATCTCAGGTATGGGGGATAAATAATGACAGCAACCACAACAAAAGGAGACTCCAACCCCGTACTGGACTTTGCGCTGAATACTCAGTTTCAGCCATTCTCCCAGGAAGAAGGTCTGGAGAAGATCGTCGCGTTCGGCGATCATAGCCATAAATGTCCTGTATATCTAAAAAGGACACCGCCGTGTCAACATGCGTGCCCGGCAAATGAGGATATCCGAGGGTACAACAACCTGCTGCGCGGAATTGAAAAGTATGATCAAAATGGTCAGCCTATAACGGATAAGTGGGCCGAAGCTTTTTATCGGATCACTGATAAGAACCCCTTTCCCGGCGTTATGGGAAGGGTTTGTCCTGCGCTCTGTCAGACAAAATGTAATCGGCAGCATGTGGACGAGACCGTGGGCATAAACTCAATTGAGCATGCCATAGGCGACTACGCTATTGAGAAAGGCCTGAAGATTGCGCCTGCAGGTCCGGATTCCGGCAAGCATGTGGCTATCGTAGGAGCCGGTCCTTCGGGACTCTCGGCTGCATACCAGCTTCGTAGAAAGGGTCACAAAGTAACCATCTATGAAATGCAAAAGAAACCGGGCGGTATGGTTCGTTATGGAATCATGGGGTATCGCGTCGATCGTAGTGTTCTGGATAAAGAGATTCAGCGAATTCTCGATCTGGGCGTCGAAGTGAAATATGGTGTCAGAATCGGTCAGGATGCTACACTGGACGACCTCCGCAAAAAATACGATGCCGTTTATCTTGCCATCGGTGCTCAAAAAGGTCGCCCTCTTCCTATCCCGGGTGCAGAGGGGACTCCCCGCGTAACCAATGCGATATCCTTTTTGATGGAGTATGAGCGTGAAGGCTCGCACATGCATCCTGGAAAAAATATCGTAGTGATTGGCGATGGTAACGTGGCTATGGACGTTGCCCGCCTCGGTCTCCGTCTGGGTTCAAAGGCCAGCATTGTTTCGGGTGTTCCGGAAAACGAAATGAATTGTTTCCCCGAAGAGCTTCGCGATGCGAAGGTAGAAGGGGCCGATTTCCACTACCAGGTGGGAACGGTGGAAGTGATTCGTGATGGCGACAATGTCAAGGGTCTCAAGTGCATTAAAATGCAGAAAAAAGAGAAGGGCGAAGATGGTTGGAACCATCCTGTACCTTTCTTCCGTTACAAAGCGATTCCTGGAACCGAGTTTGTAGTGGATTGCGACCTTGTGGTGGCAGCCATCGGACAGGGTACCGACACTTCTGGATTTGAGGCGGTTCCTGCTGATAGAGGTCTCTTCAAAGTAGAATACACTTTCCAGGTAAAAGGAATGGAGAACGTATTTGCAGGTGGCGACATTCTGCAGATCGATCTGATTACCACTGCCGTAGGTCAGGGACGCAAAGCTGCCGAATCCATCGATAAATTCGTACGCGGCGAAGCTCTACCCGCTAAAGAGCGCGCAGATGTGGTCCCTTTCGACCAGCTCAAGCATGAATACTTCCTGCCGTTGCAGCGAAACCATCGTCATCACATTCACCCCACAAAGGTGGAGGGCGATTGGAAAGAGATTCTTCAGAAACTGGAGAGTGGTGCAGTGGAAAAAGAGGCAGAGCGTTGTATGAGCTGTGGACTCTGTTTTGAGTGCAAGCAGTGTATGCTCTTCTGCCCGCAAGAGGCAATATCCATGAACAAGAAAAATCCCATAGGCGAGGTAATGTTCACCGACTATGTGAAATGTGTGGGTTGCCATATCTGTGCAGAATCCTGTCCTACCGCTTACATCCGTATGGGAAGTGGAGAGGACCTATAAAAGAAGATCAGGGAGGGTCGACGCGGGAGCATCTACCCTCCTTTCGATAACAGGCCACTCACTTCGCTGAGTGGCTGCTTTTTGAAATACTACGATTAATAAAAGGCAATGATATGAACGAGAATCTGATTAAGATGACCGAAACTGCCATACAGGCCACGAAGGATTGGACTGTGAAGGGTTGGCCAACCACTTTCGGTCCCCGGAAAACTTCGGTAAACAATCTGGAAACTGCTAAAAAATTGCCTCACACAGATGTTTATCGTCTGGAGGCAATTGCATACTGGGAAAGAGTGAAAAACTCTGCTGATGATATTCTGGTATGGGGTGAGCGATGTCTGGCCTCCCTGAAAAAAGGAGATGTCCAGGATGCATTTGATGCGGCCTATTTTGCCGTGTTTATCGAAAAGCCCATTCGGGAAATCGCTCCCACATGGGAAGGCGTTATGAAAGCGCTTATGGCTGCGAAAGGCTGATCTCCAGATATTTTTCTTCAATAGATTTTGTCTATGCTACCTTCGCCCTTCTCACTTCAGACTCACGATGCATATCGTGCCTGGAGTGAGAAAAAGCGCGAAGGTTATCCATCTACTCTGGCAGAGTGCATGGTGGAGATCAAAGATATGGGATCTCCTGCTGAAGCAGAACTTCAGCAAATTAAAACGAATATTCAGCGTTGCAATTTCTCCCTCTATCGTTCCGAGAAATCTCCGGACCGTAATAATCTAATGTATTTTGCATCTCTTCTGGGGCTTCATACTCTGGATCGCAATTTGTTTGCCAGATCCGATGGGCTTTCGGCACTTACCGTCACTGAGGGCGAAAGGGAAGATGAGTTTATCCCATACACCAATCGAGAGATCCACTGGCATACGGACGGTTATTACAATGAGGCTGAGAAATCGGTAGGAGGTCTTCTGCTTCATTGCGAAAGAGCAGCCCCCACAGGCGGAGAAAATCGTCTGGTAGATCACGAAATGGCCTACATTCATCTGCGCGAATCGGGAGAAAAATACGTTCGAGCTCTTATGGAGAAGGACGTTATGGTGATTCCTGAACACCGCATGGGAAACCGTCTAATTCGAAGAGAGATTGCTACGCAGGTCTTTTCCGTCGATGGAGGTGGGGAGCTCTGGATGCGTTATACGCAGAGAAAAAAGAATATTGTCTGGAAGGATGACGCTATTGTCCATGAAGCTGTGAAAATATTAAACGATTACCTTGCCAGCGATGCCCCTGAAATTTTTTCCGGAAAGTTAGCAGATGGAGAGGGTCTCATATGCAATAATGTGCTACATGATCGAAGCGCTTTTGTTGACGACCCCCAAAGACCAAGACTTCTCTATCGTGGAAGATATCTAGAACGAGTACAGACGTGAAAGCTCTGATCCCTGTAACTGAAGCCATAAAATTGATTCAAAGTCATGTCCCGCCCGGTAAAGTGGTAGAAATAAATACCACGGATCCCTGGTGCGTGGGGCTTACACTGGCGGAGTCTATTTTTGCCGATCGGGATATCCCCCCGTTTCACCGGGCGGCTGTAGACGGCTATGCCATTAGATTTTCCGATTTCGAAGGGGGTATTCGAGAATTTCAGCTGAAAGGAGAGCTGAAGGCTGGGAGTGATGAGCGTTTTAGTAT
>JBNLFC010000326.1:0-4587 GCA_050305335.1 Leptospirales bacterium | reverse complement strand
GAAAAAGCCGTTCTTTCTCCGGATCTTGTTTTTTCCAATAGCTGTCTGAGTTATCCAGCTGATGTATCACGGAATGATGCAACGGATGAGTTCAAAGGAAGTCGTCTGAATGACCTTGCTGGCGCTTTTTTGAAGGCCGGTATTGCCAACTACATTGGAACCAACTGGGAAATTCGTGATAACCGTCGTACCTATGATTTCGCACTTCATTTTTATCGTTCCATTTTCGATGGGAAATCAGTAGGCGAATCTCTTTATGATGCGCGACTCCATGCTCGAAGAACGTTCCCATCGTTCGATCTTACCTGGGCCAACTATCTTCTTCATGGCTATCCTTTAACACGTATCGTGAGACGACAGGTGCACAATACTTTCGACTCTTCTCGTAGCATCATCATTACAAAATGGATCATAGGAAGTTATCCTTTCCCCATCGCCAGGGCTTATGAGATGTTTTTGAAACAATGTGAAGAAGGGGCTCCCCCGGGGGTGCTGCTGGATCATCTCATTCATGTATTCCATATGACCATCAAAGTCATTGGCGCCATCGTGTTTGGTAATTACCGTCACCTGGAGATGAAAGGACGTCTTCCTGCGGGTGGTGTCACAATGCACGAGTGGGTTGAGTTGATGTTTGAAGCCGTCTCCAACCTCAATTCGCTACAGATTGAACTGGCAGCCGTAGGTCTCATGGAAGCCATTTTTCAACACAGGGATAATGTTCAGCGAATGATGCAATGGACTGACCAGATTGCAAGAGGGGAAATATCCGAAGCTGACCTTTCATCCTATGCAATTACTTTCCAGTATCATCTGGATAATTTTCTTGGTGATTTGAGTCTCCTGCGTCGCTTCCCTGTAGTCTATGTCCCGAAACATGGTGACGGCGCAGTAGAATACAACGGGAGTCGCCAGGTTGAGATGAGATTGATTCCTGCAGAGTTCAAAGAGCCGCTATTTCAAAAAAGCCTGGACCGGTGCCGTGGAAAAGTCTGCTTCTACAATCCTTCGCGAAAAGTGATTTTCCCCATCAGCGAATATTTTCACATCGACAGAGAAAACGATGAGGCTATCTTCCCGCTTTTTGACAGGGAACAGATAAGAACCCGGGACGTTCAACTGGCGTAGAGTGCTTTACCATTTTCTGGCACTTTCCACAATCGGCATGGGGATTGCCGTGCTACTGAAACTGCATGAAGAAACACCGCAAAAACGACTGATTTCCTCCGTTCTGGAGGGGCTGGCCAGAGGCGGGATCTACATTGTTCCAACTGATACTGTGTATGCCATCATATGCTCTCTGAATGCGGCTGCTTCCATCGGTGAACTCTATAAAATTAAAGGAATATCGGAAAATCAACCTTTGAGCCTGCTCTGTCGCGACGTTGCCATGGCTTCTCTCTATGCCAGATCCATCTCGGATCCTGTTTTCCGTTTTATGCGTAGCGCCACGCCAGGGCCGTACACCTTCATTTTTTCCGCCAATCGCAAAGTGGATCGCAGAGGTACCGGGAAGCGAAAAGAGGTAGGCATTCGTATTGTGGACCATCCCCTTCATAGAGCGCTGATGGAGCAGCTGGATATGCCGTTGATCTCTACCTCCATCACACAGAGTGAACAGGATTATACAGATCCGGAGGAGCTGCACAATCTCTATGGCCACAGGGTAAAAGGAGTTGTGGACGGAGGAATCCGCTATCATGTCTATTCCACAGTGCTGGATTGTCAGGACGACGAGGTGAAACTGCTTCGCCAGGGAGAGGGATCTCTTGCGGATTGTGGTCTTCCTCTAGCTGAGGAGTAAAAGAATTTTCGCTTTTCATCCAGGGAGATGCAAGGCAACTGATGCTGAGAGATTGGTTTATTGATAAGGAGAAGTGGAATGTCAGGGCATTCAAAATGGGCGAATATCAAACATCGAAAAGGAGCTGCAGATAAGAAGCGCGGTGCCATGTTCACAAAGCTTTCCAAAGAGCTGATGGTAGCAGCCCGGCTGGGAGGATCTGATCCTGATTCCAACAGTCGATTGCGCATTGCTATGATCAAAGCGCGAGCGGTGAATATGCCCAACGATACCATCGAACGCGCGGTAAAAAAGGGAGCCGGCGAGCTGGAGGGAGTCTCCTATGAAGAGGTCGTCTATGAAATTTACGGACCCAACGGGATTGGTGTGATTGTAGAGGCTCTGACCGACAAAAAGTCACGGACCACGCCGGAGATCAAGTCACTCTTAAATAAGCACAACTGGAGCCTGGCCGAAAGCAATGCCGTTTCCAGACTTTTCCAATTGCGCGGATACATTGCCATTGAGGGCGGCAGCATTGAGGAAGACGCGCTCATGGAAATGGTGCTGGATGCTGGTGCAGAAGATATGAAGTTTGAAAACGGAGTTTTTGAAATCTTTACCGCACCGGACACCTATTCCGCAGTCTCCGAGAAAATTGCAGAAAAGAAGCTGCCGACTCTTGAATCAGGAATTCAGTATCTTCCCCTTGAAGGCACTGAAATCACAGTCAGTGATGTAGAGACCGTAAAAAAAGTACAGAAGGTTCTGGATCTTCTGGAAGAAAACGACGATGTGCAGGCGGTTTATAATAATATGGAGCTTTCCGAAGAAGTGGCCGCTGCGCTGGAAGAGAGCGTTTGACTGAAGTGGAGCGTGTTCTGGGACTTGATCCCGGCTTCGGTATAACGGGCTGGGGAGTGGTGGAAGGTCGCAATCAGCTGACTCCGCTGGACTACGGTGCCATTACAACGCCCGCGGACATGGAACATGCCATGCGCTTGCGGGAAATCCGACATGATGTTTCTCGACTTATTGCGAAATTTAAGCCTACCTGTATTGTGGTGGAGAAGCTCTTCTTCAGTCGCAATGTTACCACGGCTGGCGGGGTTTTTGAAGCGCGGGGTGCAGCCCTCGTTGCTGTGGGTGAAGCCGAGCTTCCACTACTGGAGCTCACACCCAATCAGATCAAGCAGGCTGTAACGGGCAGCGGCAGGGCAGGCAAACGAGAAGTTATGGAGATGGTAAAACGTATTCTCAATATTCCCGTCGATATCAAACCCGATGATACTGCTGATGCTCTGGCTGGTGCTATTGCCGGAATATTCGCCCTTTCGGCTGCCCCTCTGTTGAAGGCAAAGGGAGTTCTAAAATGATCGCTGGTCTTCGGGGGCGGGTGGCATTTCTTCAACCGGTTCTGCTCCATCTGGATACGGGTAACGTCATATATGAACTGCACATTCCTCTGTCAGTTTTTGAAAAACTGCAGTCTCACAATCTACAGGAAGAGGTGTTGTTCTATATTTATCACCAGTTTCTTCAAGATGGAGAAGAGAGGCTTTTCGGATTTCTGGATGCAGGGCAACGTCAGGTATTCGGTGCACTGCAGAGCATCAAAGGCCTTGGCACCTCGTTGGCCTTGAGCCTCTTGAGCCATCTGGACGGGCGCACACTTTTTGACATCTGTGAAAAGGGCGACATTGCCTCTCTAACACGCATTCCTCGAATCGGTAAGTCCACTGCCGAAACTATCATTTTCGAGGTAGGGCGAAAAAGAGAGAAGTGGCGCGGGCTTCTGGCTGTCTCGTCTGGAGAAGATGAGATGGACCCGGAAAATTTGCTGGAAACCGACAGAGAAGCAGCACTGGCAGCGCTGGTTCAACTGGGATACAAAGAGAGCCAGGCTGCGCAGGCACTTGGCAAAGTTGCAAAAAAGGTATCTGCTCAAGCTCCGGCTTCTGACTGGATTCGTGAAGCGTTGATGCATCTCTGAAGAACCGCTTTTTTCAGGATTGTCCTACGTCATACCTCCTTTCTGACTGCCTGGATCTTCTCAAAGCGCCCTGTGAATGGAAAAATCTCAAAAAAGTACTGGCCGAATATTGAGAAAGAATCTCAATATCTATAGGGCTACTCGTTGGACGGATAAATAGTAAACATTTATAAAACGTTCTTTAAGGAGAAAAAAAACGGCCAGCAGTCTGAGGCTGCCACCGGAATAGAAGGAGAGTTACCTATGAAAGGTGATGCAAAGGTGATAGAGTTCTTGAACAAAGCGATCGTAAACGAACTGACTGCAATCAATCAATACTTTCTCCACTCTAAGATATTGAAAAACTGGGGGTTAGAGCGTCTTGCACGGCATACTATGGAAGAGTCCGTAGATGAGATGAAACATGCCGAACTGTTGACGGAGAGAGTTCTATTTCTCGAAGGAACGCCTAACCTGCAGGGCCTCCACCGATTGAGAATAGGGGCTACTGTGGAAGAGATGTTGCAGAGCGACCTTGCTCTTGAAGTGGAAGATGCAATTCCTTTGCTGCGGGAGGCTATTGCCTATTGCCATTCCATCAATGACTTTGGGACGCGAAGTCTGTTCCAGCAAATTCTGGAAGAAGAGGAGCGTCATGTGGACTTCCTGGAGACGCAACAGGAGAAGATTCGTCTCATGGGTCTGCAAAATTACACTCAACAGGAGTCATCCGCTACCCCATAGCGGATTACCTGTGATCGCAGGATGGGGCTCCGTGCATGGACACCTGCCTCGAGCTCTCTGCAGCGTGAAAAATGCCGTCTTTGAGAGC
>JBNLFC010000325.1:0-4590 GCA_050305335.1 Leptospirales bacterium | reverse complement strand
ATCAATTCTCCCTGACACAGGTCAGACTCTCTGTTTCGACAACGCTGGAGGCGTCATCCCATGCGGCGGGTCCGCCTACCGCGGTCAGGATGCAGATTACGCGGATGTACCCGCTGCCCGCAGCTTCACAGGCCCCACCAACCCGTCTGGATCCAACGAATATGTGACGTTCGACAATACAACAGGTCTCACCTGGATGAGCTGCACGTATCCGTCGCTGGGCCTGGATTGTACCAATGGCGCAGCCGCAACCTACCCCGTTTCAACAGCAAT
The DNA here is from genome assembly GCA_050305335.1 of Leptospirales bacterium. GTDB lineage: Bacteria > Spirochaetota > Leptospiria > Leptospirales > Leptonemataceae > JBNLFC01. The sequence continues at coordinate 4,317 of JBNLFC010000325.1, read as the reverse complement.
CGGGAACTGCAACACTCTGGCCAGCAACAGTTATGCCGGCATAAGCAACTGGAGACTGCCTGGCATCCGGGAACTGGAAACATTGATGGATTTTGGAATCGCTATTGATGGAAGCACAATTCCGGCAATCAACACCACCTACTTTCCAGCTTCACAGGCATCTCCCTACTGGAGTAGCACTGAGGATTCCATTTCAGCAGGGGCGAATTACTGGACCACAGACCTGCAGCTTGCAATGACCACCTCGCTGGCCATAGGAGGTAGCTCCTACGTTCGCTGTGTCTCAGGAGATCCCATAACCGGACCTACGCTGGAAGACAATCATGATGGGACTATAACCGATTTCGCCTCAAAACTTGTCTGGCAAAAATGCAGCGAAGGATTGAATGACGGTGATTGCCTCAGTGGCACTGCAAGCCAGACTACCTGGCAGACGGCCCTGAATACCTGTGATTCCCTGACTCTGGCCAACAGAAAGTGGCGCCTGCCCTCTTTCAATGAACTCATAAGTATTACGGAATACTCCGCAAACGGTCCATCCATTGATAGCAACTATTTCCCCAATACTATGACTGCAGACTACTACTGGAGCTCCACCTCTCATAGCCAGCCCGGTTTCTATTATACTGCCATGTTACTTGAGTTTAATCAGTCGCTCTCCAACCGCGATGATAAAACCATTCCCGCATTATATTATACCCGCTGCGTATCGGGCCCCTGAACACTACTCCAGAGGATTCCGTAAAAATCCCTCACCGCCATAGCGGAATGCTATTCACTCCAGGTCAGCTGACTTCTATCGTATATCCTACAACTGAAACAAAAAACAGATAGTCCTGGCCAGAAAAACCACTTTTCGGAAAGAATGTTCACAAGGAGTTTTGACTGTGACCCTTCGTACCAAAGTAACCCTGGCACTGGTTCTGATCAGTGTTTTCTCAGCCCTGATGGTTGGTGGGGTAGCTGAATGGATTTTGCGTCGCGATTTTCGCAATGCTGTTCTGAATGAGGCCTTCGAGAATTTTCAGACCGATGTCATTGCCTATGTGCATCACTACGGATCATGGGAGAACGGAGTCCAGCGTGAGGAGTTCCACGATTTTGTGATGCGAAGAAGAAATCCCGATGCGCCGGGGTATGATCCATCATTAAAGCATGGAATGGAGATTCCTGCAATCCGGGAGAAGGGAATCATTGATCGAAAAGAGGATCCCCCCTTCTTGTTCATGCTTCTTGATCCCGAAGGTGTTATACTTCGAGAAATCCCCCCTTACACCCGGGGAGAGAAAGTAGATCGCAGCGTCCTGCTTCGCAGTTATCCGATTCGCGTAAATGGAAAGATTGTTGCTCATGCATTTCCTCAAGGTGAACCTCATCTGACCGAGAAGGACCAGGCCTATTTTCAGGCAATTCGTGAAGCCCTGATAGGAGGAGTTCTCATTGCAAGCATCTTCTCTCTATTGACCGGTCTGATCTTTGGCCGTAGACTCAGTCACTCTTTGAGTCATTTGATCGGTTCTCTATCCCTGTTTGGTGAGGTCATAGAAAATACTGATGCGGACCTTAACCTGGAATCTTTTAAAATTTCCGCAGGCGCTTATCCAGAAAATCGTGACGAGCTGGGGCGTCTGGCACATACCTTTAACGTTATGATCGAACGCTCCATAGGCGCTCATAAAAAGTTGAAAGATGAAAGCATCCGTGACCCTCTTACAAACCTTTACAACCGACGTCATTTCGATCAACAGGCAACCGTTCTTTATGAACTGGCTCATAGGGGTGGGGAATCTCTATGCGTGATGCTGGGGGACATAGACTTTTTTAAGAAGATCAACGACACATACTCCCATGCTGTGGGAGATGCAGTATTAAAAGAAATCGCGAAGATTCTGGGTGAAAACTTGCGAAAATATGACCTGCTGGCCCGTTTTGGGGGGGAAGAGTTTGTTATTCTTTTTCCTCGAAGCCATCTAAGCGAGGCATTACTGGTGTGCGATAGAATTCGACAGAGCATTGAAACTCATTCATGGAATGCAATCCAGCCAGGTATGAGCGTTACCATGAGTATGGGCATCAGTGACTCCATGGATCTGGGATCTGTGGGAAAGATGACTGTGGAAGCCGATAAATACCTCTACCTGGCAAAGGAGCGAGGCAGAAATCGCATTGAGTATCCCGGTAAGTTGTCACAGCCACACAGGCCAGCATCCCTTCTGGGTCGACTCATTCGCGGGAGCGTACGCAACGCGCGTAATTGAGAATGCGAATCTCATCCATCTGGCCACCCTGTCCTCCATTGTATTGTGATGGATCGCCAGTTTTAGGATCACTCCTCTGTGCTCCAGCACCATGAACATCTGTTCCGTCTGTAGAGATGCATTTGCCGAAACAGACATAGGCTGCCTGGGAGATATTGTCACCCAGGGTTGTGGAGGACCAGAACCATCCCTTGCGGTCTGTAATGTGGAAAAAGTTCAAATCAAGGGCCGGATCATGCTTGCGGTAGTCGACAATAGACTGCAACTCTTTTACATTGGGAAGCCTCCAGTCTGAATGCCCCCCGTAGTCCAGGCTTTCGCAGTAGCGCAGGGCACCTTTCCAATCCATGGTCCTGCCGCTATCGTTTGTCTGCCACTCCAGGCCTGAAAGCTCATCGCTAATGATCTGTGAGGATTTTTTGCTAAGCCGATTCTTTCCCCATTCATTCCCCCTGACGCATCTGTAGAAAAGCTCCGGATGGTTCTCAACGGGGGCCTGTTTGATACGCCCATCGAGGAAGTTGAAGAAGAAGGCAGCCTTGATTCCTCTTCGTCCCCAATGCTCTCCTGTGTAGACTGTGGCCGACCAGGTCTGGCCCATCATAGACGTGCGATGGGTGGAAGCAAACGGATCATCGCGCAAAATATTTGCAGAGGGTTCTTTGATTTCAAAAACATCATCCAGATAGGGACGAAGGCCTGCGGCACCCCGAAAGTCTGTAATGGAGAAGAGCTCTTTAATAGATGGAAGCCTCCAATCGTGAAATCCGCCCAGATTCAAAGACTGGCACTCCTTTTGTGCATCAGCCCAGGCGAGCCGCTTCTCATTGTGACCCTTCTGCCACATAAGACCAGTAACGTTATCCGTAACAGTTCCATCGCCGTTGCTGTGATATGATGGCATGGCTCCGGTATAGTGAGCATCCTGGCCATAGAAGGCAGATCCAGGGGATGAGCATGGGATTTCATGGTTCTCATCAAAGCAACTCCCCTGATGTGTGTCGGGGAGTTTGCTTTTCACGGAAATCGACCTGGAATAGCTGTCCTGTATGGAAACACGCTCCGGCGGGAATCCTCCTCCCTGGCCGCCGGGAGGACCTTCGGGTGCGCAGGCAAAAAGACCGTCAGGTAAGTGTCTACATTGGCCTGTGATTCGTCCCGGTCTGTCCACAAAGGAGCAGACATCGCCCTCGCTCATTGACTGGCATGCTTGCAACGCCATGCGCGGAGGCCGGGGAGGCATGCCCCCTCTGCCCCGTCGAGGCTCTCCCATGAAAGGCTGGCTCATACAGACCGAACAAAGGCCCGATAGAAATAAAAGGCCCGCAAATAGAATAGCGATTGAAAGAGGTTGCTTCATCGGCTTCATCATGTAGCTTTATAGCAGCGAGAGATTTTCTGTTAGTAAAGCAATAAATCAAGTTTTGCCTGAGGCAAAAAATTTATATTTTAAACTTTATAAGCTCATTATTCCAGAGATTCTAAATAGTTTGCCACCGGTCTATCTGCTCCCATGCCGCCATTTCAATGAAAACTTATTTCAGAAACTGGTTGACTATCCCGGGTAAATTCTTCCTACTCAGAAACCGGCAGGATGAGCTCTTCCTCAAGGATCACCATATATGAAAAACCAGTCTATCTTCTTCATCTCCGCGCTAATTGCACTGATTTACCTCGTTCCGCTCACTCTAACTGCTGACACCATCTATCTACGCAACGGCGCAAGCATCATTGGTAAAATCACCAATCAATCGCGCACTATGGTCGAAATTCAGACATCGTCCGGGACCAAACGCTTGAACAAAAATACCATCAAGCGTATCTCCTATGTTAGAACCGATGAAGAGCGTAAGGCCGAGGAGGAGATAGAGGCTCGGGCTGTCCGGAAAAGGCAGGAGCAGGAGCAAAAAGAGAGAGAGGAACAGGAAAGGAACTTATTGCAAAAACCATCCATTTCAATTCAGTCCGTAAAGATTCCCCTTTCATAACATTAAATCTCGAAGCTGTTCCACCAGAAATGGTAGAATATGAACTTTTTGGATATGAGAAAGGATCTCAT
>JBNLFC010000324.1:0-4604 GCA_050305335.1 Leptospirales bacterium | reverse complement strand
GAGTTGTTCGGGTGAGATGCCCATGAACATTGCTGCCACTTTTGCTACGTCGGGCATGTGAAATACCCAGAGAACAGCATCGTTGGGCGAGTATTGCGCAAGGTCTTCCACCAGCGAATCGATGTTTACACCGGGCGCCAGTTCTTGATCGGGAACGCATGGCACTGTAGTCAAATCTTCACTGATCAGGGCCGCAGTCTGCAGTGTCCTCACAAGAGGGCTATGACGAACTTCTCTCAACTTCCAGCCGGTAGAGGCCACAAGCTTTGACATAAAGTGACAGTCGGTGCGCCCTTTATCGCTCAATGTCCGTTCGGTATCACTCTGTCCCGGCTCTGCGTCACCATGCCGCATTAAAATAAGTTTCATACACTATCCTGAAAGCCAGGTAAAAAAGCTGCTCGCTCCCCGGGGGAGCAGTTCTACAACTTTTACAACTCTGGCCAGAGTGTGAGACGGAACTTTTGCACTATCCGGGCTTAGATGCAAGAAGAAATTGCTCTTTTTCTGCCTTGACCCTCAAAATCAGTTTAGACTTGCTCCCATAGGTAAGCGTAAACAGTCTGGTCCTGCATTGGGACGCGGGGAAGCACAAAAGGGTCAGAAAAAGTCGGAGATTCATTTGAGTGCCTGCATTATCACACTCAATGAAGCTCGTCGTCTTCCGCGATGCTTGAAATCCCTTCCATTCGCTGATGAAATTGTCATCCTAGATAGCGGTTCTGTTGACCACACTCGTGAGATTGCCAGAAAAGCCGGTGCGCTGGTATTTGAAAGAAAGTTCACCGGCTTTGTGGAGCAGAAAAACGCGCTCGTTCGAAAAGCACGGGGAGATTGGATTCTGGTGATCGATGCGGATGAGGTGGTTACTCCAGGTCTTGCATCTGAAATTGAAAAGGTGATAGAATCATCCCATCCTAACTCTGCTTTCCGGATTCCACGTATGAGCTACTATCTGGGTCGCTGGATTCGATTCAGTGGCTGGTATCCGGATTACAATATTCGCCTTTTCAAGAAAGGATCCGGCAGTTTTCAGGGTGGAACGGTTCATGAAGAGTATGTCGCCCGAGGTTCCATTGGAACACTGAAAAATCATCTGGAGCACTATTCTTATGAAAACATTTCTCATCACCTGCTGCGCATTGATCAATACAGCACACTCATAGCCCAGGACAAGTATAAACGGGGAGAACACTCCACGATTATATGGGCGATTATCAAAAGTATCAGTAAATTTTTGCTTACCTATATTTATAGGGGTGGTTTCATGGACGGAAGAGCCGGTCTGGTTATAGCGGTCATGGGTGGTTACTATAACTTTTTAAAGTATGTAAAGTTATGGGAGCTTGGCAGGGGATATCGAGTTCCCGGATCGCTGGAGCCCGGCAAAGTAAAAGATTAACGGACCGGGGACATGAAAGGACTTCGCGCAAAGCTTGGACTCTACGGCATCGGTTCACCCTCTGCGACAGAGTCCGGCAAAACAAGAAGCGACTCTTCCACAGAGCCGGAAAATTTTGCAGCATTGGGAGCAATTCACCATTTTGGCGAGTTGCAATTTGAAGAAGTCTCTCCCGGCGTTTTTTCGCGAAAAGTTGTTTTCAGCGATCCTGTTTTTGGCGGCCACCGCCTGAGCACATACCTTCCCTTTCGCCTCAGTTCCATACTGCAATTATCTCTTCTGAAGTTGAATGAACCGATCCATCCTGAAGAATTGCTTTTTCTCGATACGGAGACCACAGGACTCTCACGTCAGGCTGGAGTGCTTCCCTTTTTAACCGGCTTCACCACTTTTTCCGGCAGGGACATTGTGATAGAGCAGTATTTTCTTGCCAGTCGAGCCAGCGAAAAACTCTATCTGGAAATGCTGGCGGAAAAGATTTCTTCGTCCAGGTATCTTGTAACATATAATGGTAAGTCATTTGATATCCCGCTCATTAAAAATCGGATGATTCTAAATCGAAAGCGGGAGAACTTTCTTCCCACGCTTCATTTCGATTTGCTTCATATTCTCAAAAGATTGGTGGTTCGTGGTGAGACCCAGGGCTATCGGCAAATGCATATGGAAAAGCATCTTCTGGGACTGGAGCGCAGTGACGATGTTGCTGGTGATCAGATTCCTCAAATTTATTTTGATTATATAAAATATTCAGTGAAAGAACCTCTGGAAGAGGTATTTCGCCACAATGAACTGGATTTGCTGGGAATGGTTTTCCTTTTTCTGGAAGCAGTGGAGATCTATACCCGGAAAGATCATGACAGAAGTGATGTTCGCAGAGGCGTTGCGCGAATCCTGGGACGAAATCGTAGAAATCGGGAAGCCATCGAATTATATTCTCGGGTGTTTAAAGACTATCGGATGGATCCGGAGAAGAAAAGTTTTTATTACAGAGATTGGCTTACCTTTGCAGTGCTCTTGCGAAGAGAAGGTGACTACCTTCGCGCTGTTGCCATTTTTCAGTACCTGGTGGCGCACTATCAATGCGAATTTAGCCTCATTGCCATGTTGAAAATTCTGGAGTACAGAACGCTGGATCTGGACCAGGCCTTAAAAACAATTGATGATGTTCTGAATTCAAATTCAAGTTTTTTCACTGCACTCACCGCTCATGGAAAAGAGGATCTGGTAAAACGCAAAGGTAGAATTAAATCGAAGATTGCACGAAGCAAAGGTCTTTGATCAAGGAACACTTTAGCGAAAGAACGAGTATGAATGTAAATCAATTCATTGATTTTTTAAAAAAGGATGAGCATTTTTCCGGTTGTATTTCCGGAAGCCATGAACTGGAAGCCTGCAAAGCGCAGTGGGGAGAAATTCCTGCTGCTCTGCACGACGATATCAAGGGCGCTTTAAAAAAACTGGGGCGCGAGCGCCTCTACATCCATCAGACCGGAGCCGTTGAATCGGCCCTGCGGGGTGAAAACTGTGTGGTGGTGACTCCCACTGCATCGGGAAAATCTCTGACATACACGGTGCCCATTTTTCATAAAAAAAAGGAGGACCCGGAAAGTCGTGCGCTATTGCTCTTTCCTACCAAGGCACTGGCCCAGGATCAGCTCAAGGCTGTTGAGGCGTTTAACGAAGCATTGGGGATGGATTGCAAAATATTCACTTTTGATGGCGATACTTCTCCAGCAGCCAGGCGGCGTATTATCGAAGCAGGTGATTTTGTCCTGACCAATCCCGATATGCTTCATGCTGGAATTTTACCCCACCACACCATATGGATCAAACTTTTTGAAAATTTGAAATATATTATCATCGATGAGGTGCACGTATACAGGGGAATCTTCGGCAGTCATGTGGCCAATCTCTTGCGCAGGCTTTTGCGAATCGCAGCCTTTTATGGAGCTTCACCACAGTTTTTAACAGCATCGGCCACCATCGCCAATCCCCGGGAGCATGTAGAAAGCCTCACCGGCAAAAAGTTTACTCTGGTCGATAAAAACGGAGCGCCAGCTGGCGCCCGCCACGTGATCTTCTACAACCCGCCGGTCGTGAACGAGAAGCTGGGAATACGAGCGTCTGCGGTTCAGGAGGCAGCGCGGCTGGGAGAGCATTTGATTAAAAATAGAATCAGCCACATCACCTTCTGTCGTTCCAGATTAAGGGTCGAGCTATTGTTTACTTATCTCCTGGAAAGGGCTCCCCTTTTTCGAGATAAGGTTCGCGCTTACCGGGGCGGCTATCTACCAGGGGAGCGGAGAAAAGTCGAAAGGGAGTTGCGAGAGGGAAAGATTCTCGCCGTGGTGAGCACCAATGCACTGGAGCTGGGAGTCGATATAGGCTCGCTGGATGTTTCTATAACTCTGGGCTACCCCGGCAGCATTAGCTCTGTGTGGCAGCAGTTCGGGCGCGCCGGCAGAAGGGGTGTGGACTCCGTCTCCATTCTGATTGCAACATCAGACGGAACCGATCAATACCTGGTAAATCACCCGGAATATTTTCTGGAGCGAAATCCGGAGCAGGCTATTGTGAATCCTGATAATCTGCTGATTGTTAACGATCATATCAAATGTGCGGCGTTTGAACTTCCCTTTCACGAAGGGGAGCTTTTCGGGAACTACGAATCCACCGGCGAGATTCTGGAACTTTTGAGCGAAAGCAAAATATTGCACAAAAGCGGAAAGGAGTACCATTGGGTAGAGGACATGTATCCGGCCAACTCCTTCTCCCTTCGCTCCGGTGCCAGAGAGAACTTTGCCATCATTGATATTTCGGAAACGGGAAAGGAAGTTGTCATCGGCGAAATCGATCTCTATGCCGCGCCTACGATGATCCACACTGATGCGATCTATATTCACCAGGGCATTCAATACTATGTAGAGGAGCTGCTCTGGGAGGAGCGACAGGCAAGAGTCAAAAAGCTTAAAGTCGACTACTACACCGATGCCCATGAAAAAGTGGACATTTCCATACTGGATGAAGGGGAGGCAAAGGGACATAGCGGACTGAGGCTTTCCAGGGGCGAGCTTTTGTTGAGAATCAAGGCTGTGATGTTTAAAAAGCTGAAGCTGGAGAGCGGTGAAAACATTGGCTGGGGTGACATCCACACACCTGAAATCGAAATGCATACTGAAGCCGGGTGGATTCTATTCCCAGA
>JBNLFC010000323.1:0-4643 GCA_050305335.1 Leptospirales bacterium | reverse complement strand
CGTGGATTATGGGATCCTGGATTATCTCGGCGGACTCGTGGGATACAATAAAGGCGGAACCATTGAAAAGAGTTCGGCCACCGGAAATGTGAAGGCTCGTACATATGGCGGAGGATTTGTCGGGGTCAATGATAACGGGACTATTGGCGAGAGTTTTTCAACCGGTTCGGTAAGCTGCTCCGGTATAATGTGCGGTGGATTTGCTTCCGGCAATACGGGAACCATAAAGAACAGTTACTCTTCAGGTGACGTTTCGGGAACAACCTATGTCGGAGGATTTGTGGGATACAATTCATCCACAATCGAGAATACTTACTCCAGCGGCGCAGTAAGCGGCACTTCCAATGTTGGCGGTTTTGCGGGTATATCTTCTGGCGGAGGAGCCAGTATCAGCAATAGCTACTATAATTCGACTCTTGCCGGTCAAACAGACTCTTACGCCACCGGCGACATCGATCTAACAGTGCAGGGCAATTTTTCGGGCTGGGATTTCGCCAGCATCTGGGCCATCGACGGCGCAATCAATAGCGGCTATCCTCACCTGCAATGGAGCGAATAGCAGAATCATGCAGATTATACAGGTGATGGGGGTTCAGGAGTGGCCCGCTGCACCTTTAATAAGAAGTGAAAGCTCCGAGGTAATCATATGAAAAGAAAACTATTAAAAGCGATATCTATACAGATCCTGCAGTTTGCGATGCTCCTGATGGTTCCTCTCTATTTGTCATCCTGCAGCTCTGCGAGAAGTGGAGAAGTGAATAGCCTGGGATTGCTTGCCCTGCTCAATCGATCGGGGACGGATGCAACACCGACTGCACTCGCTGACTTGTCAGACCTCTCCATAAATACCATCGGGGCAGGTAGCATCTCTCTCACCTGGAGCGATCCCGCGGGCAGTGACCTGGATCATATGGAAATTAGCGTGAACCCCGCAGATATTGCAACTGTTCTCGTGGCAAAGGGCGCTGGCAGTGTAACACTGAACGGTCTGAATACGGATAAAAACTATACCTACACCATCAAAGCAGTGGACGTTTCGGATAACTCTTCATCGGGGATCTCCGTCATGGCCTATATGCCGGTTGCTTCCACTCCGGTTACATTTATCGCCGGCGACAGCGACGTAAACGATCTTCATACACTGCTTCAAGATGATGTGGATTCAGCGACGGGAGGCTACTACATCCTGGGTAAGGATATTGATCTGTCAGAATATGCCGATCCATGGGTTCCTGTTGGCGATGAGTTTACATCCTTCATCGGCAGTCTGGACGGAGGCAGTCACACCCTGAACAATATGACAATATACATTCTTCCGGTAGATACCAATTACCAGGGTCTTTTTGGTTCCGTTGGCGCCACGGGAACCGTTCGCAATATTACCATGGAAGATGTAAACATTATTTTAGCAGGGTATTACACAGGGTCTGTGGTTGGATGGAATGAAGGGACCGTTTCCGATTGTGTTGTTTCCGGACAGGTCCAGGGCGGTGAACACTCCGGTGGGCTTGTTGGCCATAATGAGGGGATCGTGAAAAGCAGTCGTGCAGATGTGACAATGAGCGGTGGACATTATCTCGGTGGCATTGTGGGATACAATACGGGGACAATCACAGGCAGTCACGCTACCGGCAATATTAACGAGGATGATTTGACCCTGGATAGTCTCGGCGGACTTGTGGGATACAATAACGGCGGAACGATTGAAAAGAGTTCGGCCACCGGAAATGTGAATGCTCGTAAAAATGGCGGAGGATTTGTCGGAACCAATTTTAACGGGACTATTCGCGAGAGTTTTTCCACCGGTTCGGTAAGTTGCTCCGATATGCAGTGCGGGGGATTTGCTTCCCTCAATTCAGGGGGAACCTTAAAGAATAGTTATTCTCTGGGAGATGTTTCCGGAACATCCTATGCCGGAGGATTTGTAGGAATCAATTCCTTAACAATAGAGAATTGCTACTCCAGCGGCGCGGTCAGTGGCTCATCCTCTTTAGGCGGTTTTGTGGCCATGAGTACAGTCGCCGTAACCAGCAGCTATTACAACTCAACCCTTGCCGGTCAACCAGACTCGAAAGCAACCGACATCGATCTTACGGCCCAGGGCAATTTCGCGGGCTGGGATTTTACAAACACCTGGGCCATTGACGGCGCGATCAACAGCGGCTATCCCCATCTGCAATGGAGTAAGTAGTAAATTTACTGGAGAGGCTTAGCCCATTGAGATTCGGGAAAAAGCAAATGCACCTCCGTGTCCTTCGCGGCTCCGCGTGCCAGAATATTTTCTCACGCGAAGGCATGGGGAACAGATTTCTATACGGCGTGTTCGGAGTTGCGGATTCTGCTTAAATGGATGCAGAGCAGGTGATATTGAATGCGAAACCATGTAAAAAAGTCGCACTCGATTGATTCGGACGACATCCGGTGAAAATTGCGATAAGGTTATACAGATAATTGAAAATGTTTCACCATGAAGGTGGGAAGATTAAAAGGATTTTTTAGCTGAATAACAAACGGCCCAATACCTCTTCATGCCCTTCTTTTCTTCATGGTTATACATTCTTAAAGAATCTTGCAAAACATCGCCGCCTTGAATCCGAGCGAATATCTGACGTTGCAAGTTCCGTTATGCATTCAAAATAGGAGAAAACATATGAATGAAAAACAAACAAGAAAACTGATGATTCCACTGGCAACTGTAATGATAGCCACATTTCTATTCTCTGGCTGCAAAACCGATAGCCAGAGCAATGACGACGCAATAGCCGCCATGGCTCAGGCATTGACAGACTCCGGCTCCAGTGACAGCACCCCTGTAACGCAGCTTGTCTTTTTTGCAACGGATAATGGAGGAACCGGCTGGGGAAACGGAAACCTGGGAGGGCGATCGGGTGCTGATGCGAAATGCGCCAGTGCAAAACCGGCGGGCCTCAGTTGTCCCAACGGCAACCATGCCCTTCTGAGTTTTTCCGCTTCGGATCAGATCAGCGATATGCCCACAAAGTATGGCTTTTCCAGCACCCTTCCCGTAAAGGCCTGGGATGGGAGTAATACGGATACCGAGCTTCTCTCACAGTGGAGCAACATGCTCGGCGGTGGGACGTTTGGGATTTTCACCACAAATATGTCCGCTGCATTCGGGCTGAGCGGTTTACCCTATCTGGCAACCGGCAGCGATGCTAATGGCAACGTATCAGTAAATAATTGCAGCGGTTTTACTTCAGCCACAGGAATCATTGATGATGTGGATATGGGGAATGGAACTTTCAGTCCCGAAGGTACGGGTGATTGTGGCAATTTTCAAAGCGGTATGGGCGATAATGAATATCTGATCTGTGTCTGCTATTGATCATTAATGGATGAATTGTGAAAGAAAATTCACCATGAAGAGTGGAAGGTGGGAGAGGTTATGAGTGTATAACAAACCATCCGGTAACCTCTTCTCTTCTTCTTATTTCATGGTTAAACTTTGAGATCAACGTCCAGGGAGAGAGGAGCATGGATTTCAATTTGTATCTTACATGGAACAGCCTCATCATCCTCCATGGTCATATGGAATTTACCTCCAATCGCGGTCAGTCGCCGTAACATACCTGCCGTGCCCCGTCCCGTTCCATAACGGGCCAGTTTGTAATGGGAAAGACTGGTGAAATGTAAATGGATTTCGTCCCCATCCCTGCTGAATTCCCACAGAGGTATACCTGTTCCATATTTCAAATCGTTTGTGGCAATTTCCTTAAAAACTGCGTAAAGTGTGGAGAGGAGCGGCTCTTTTAACTGGATCGGTTCTTGTGATTCAGGTAATATAAATTTTAACTCCCGATTGGAATCAACATAACGGCGCAATAAGATCAAATTGAGACCTTCGAGAAAGCTTTCTTCCAGTAAATCCATATCGTCCAGATGGAGCATATCGTTTCGCAGCATCTCCACTGCGCTGAGAATTTTGGTGTGAAATTTCTCGGCAAATCCGGCGTCAACCATCTCGCTTTTCAATGCGGCTTCGCTCAGATGCACCAGATCGGTGAGAGTGGCTCCCAGATGATCATGCAGATCGGAATTGATCCGGGCCCGTTCCTGCTTTGCAGCCTCCAGGATGCGTATCTCGCTCTTCAACAAACTACGGTGATTGCGGGCCAGATTCGCCAGGTTGGTGACCCGTATAAGAAATTCCTCTTTTTCGAAGGGTTTGGTGAGATAATCATTGGCCCCCGCCTCCATCCCTGCCAGGAGATCGCTGGTTCGCGCTCTGGCGGTGACCAGCAAAATGGGTAGCTCCAGAAGATCGTGCGTGTTACGAATCTCCCGGGCGAAATCCAGGCCCGATATGCGGGGCATCATGATATCGAGTACGATGCATTCAGGGAGCGGATCTTGTTCCAGCACTTTGCGCGCTTCCAGACAATCCTTCGCCATCACAGGTGTATATGCCGTCGGCTCCAGATAATTGCGCATCACCTCAAGATTGACAATTTCATCATCCACCAGCAGTACAGTCGGATTTCTCGTAGCCGGAACTCCCGGGGGAATCGCCTCCTCCGGATATTCCCGGAGAGCGCATCTGGCTTCCCGCAGGGTGGAATAACGGGATTCATCCCTTTTCAGGGGGGCATGAGTTTCCGAAGCTTCGCCCGCATACAGGGGCA
>JBNLFC010000322.1:0-4654 GCA_050305335.1 Leptospirales bacterium | reverse complement strand
GATAGCGATGGAGCTGCCGAGTTGCTTCTCATCGATACTGATACAAACGGAACACCCGATGCTATTGACACGGATGGAGATGGCAATCCCGACTACTATGTTACGGAATCCCTGGCATCACCACAGGGCCTGGTTACTTTTTCGGGTACTCCGTGGATTGATTCCGTGGATTGGTTTTTCCGGTTTGTGGCGTTGTGAATTATACGGCCAGTCTCTGAAACCGGTAGACTCTCTATTCCCCATGGCGGCCATGTGACCCCATGGGTGATTTTGAGCAAAACATCGATATCGAATATCTTAAAAAAGCAGCCATTCAGGTAGAGGCAGTAAAGGAGCTCACGTACCGGCTCATCCATGACGCCAATCCGGAGCGAATTCTGGATGTGGGGTGCGGTCCGGGACTGGATACGGTCACTCTGGTGCAGCGCCTTCCTCATGCCAGGGAGATCATCGGCCTGGATAGCGATGGGAAGATGGTGGAAGCGGCAAATCGCCTGTCACAGAAACAAGGATGCGCAGGCCTTGTGCATCACATGCAGGGCTCGGCGCTCACAATGCCCTTTGGTGATGGCTATTTCGATGTGGTGCGTGCAGAGCGTCTTTTTCAGGTGATTCCCGCCTCGGTCGCCTCTCCAGAGGCAATTTTACAGGAGATGCTTCGTGTACTCAAATCCGATGCTCTTCTGGTTCTGGCTGATACGGATTGGGCTGCTGCATCCGTGGAGTTCTCTGAACCGGACCTGGAGCGTCGAATCATTCGTTTTTTTGCAGAAAAGTGTCGTCCCAATGGATATGCCGGTCGCCAGATCTATGCTCTGGTGAAATCAGCCGGTCTGGCGGACGTACACATTGAGAGTATTCCTGTGTATACCTTCACCTTTGAGCCGGAAAACCCCCTGGGGAACTGGATGGTTGAGGAGGCGCGAAAAAGGGGCGCCATTGGGGAGCCGGAGCTTTCGCTCTGGATGGAGGAACTTCTCACCAGATCAAAGGAAGGCCGTTTTCTAGCGGTGACCAATATGAATATTGTGTGGGGAAGAAAACCGTGATGTATCCATGATTCGTGCTCAGAATTTTTTTTGCGGTCTGGTTTCGCGGTTTGTTGACCCCACCATTGCATGAAAGAACAACAACGCGAGACCCATATCCCGGGGCCATACTACGGCCGGTCGACTCTGCTAATTCCCGAGGAGTACTATGACCGTTACATCCGGAACAAAAGAATCGGCAGAATCGGTATTACCTATTTTGTTCGAAGTTTACTCAATGATCCCCGACGGGATTATAAACTGAGTTTTTTGAAGTCCACTAAGTGGAAGAAGCAGTATCAGGAGAAGGGTCAGGGTCTTGCACGGGTGAATTTTTATCCCCACGAGGATGATTGGGCGCGGTTGTCTTTGTTGTCGAATGCTACGGGTTTTTCCCGGTGTTTCATTTTTGTTTACCTGATGCTCCTTTATCTCGGTGTGACGCGTCTGGATGATGGTGGAACTCATCCAAAAGTCAGAGATGAGAAATGGAATCCATTGACATTATGTTCCATAATCCTTGATTCCAGACTGAAAAAACTCATCCGGGTACTACAAACATAGCCACAAACCCGCATTTCAGGCAATCCTTGCACAGTTTCTCCCTTGACCGCCAGCCCCTCCTGCCGGAACCTGTCCCGGCTATGGCAAGAAAGTGTGAAATCTCAGGAAAACAGACCGGATCGGGCAACAGCATTTCCCACTCCCACATTCGGGTGCGACGCAAGTTCAAGGTGAACCTTGTCTCTCGGAAAGTGCATCTGGCAGACGAGAATCGCTGGGTGAAGTTGACCATCTCCGCTCGTATGCTCAAGACCCTCAATCGTAAAGGTGTAAAGAGCGTAATGAAGAAATACGGTCAGGACCTGTCCCTCCTTAAAAAATAATTGCTCTGACCGGCCGCTGGCCGGTTTCAATACCTCCGGCAAGTAAACAAGAGCCCTTTCGGGTTTTTTTTGCGTACCTGCAATGGGAAGACTGGCCCCCTGTAAGACAAATTCATGGCCCCGGATCGCAAAAAAAGAGAAAAAGTGCATTCCGCAAGCGTTCAGAAATTCGAAAAAAAAGCCTATCCCATCCTGAAAAAACACTTTGGCCAGGTTCGTTGCGCCCTGGATTACCAGACCGATTATGAACTGGCAACGGCAGTCATTCTATCCGCCCAGTGTACCGATGTGATGGTGAATCGGGTAACGCCAGATTTATTTAAACGCTATCCGAATCCTGAGGATTATGCGAAAGCCGATATTAAAGAGCTGGAAAGCATCATTCATCCCACCGGCTTTTACCACAACAAAGCAAAAAACATCATAGGATTCCATACGGTTTTGCTGGAAAAATACAATGGGCAGATGCCCCGGACCATGGAGGAGCTTCTGATTCTTCCAGGAGTGGGCAGGAAAACTGCAAATGTGATCCTTCAGGAGCTGTACAATATTCCATCGGGCGTGGTTGTGGATACTCATGTGACTCGGATTTCTCGCCTCATGGGCTTCACAGAGAATAAAGATCCTGTAAAAATTGAACGGGATCTGATGCAAATCCTGCCTGAGGAACACTGGATCGACTGGTCGCTTTTTATGATCCGCCTTGGACGAAGTGTTTGTACCGCCCGCAAGCGTTTTTGCAAAGATTGCGTGCTGGCTAAAATTTGTCCCTCCAGTGATGCTTGAAGACTAATGAGTATGGCTCACAGAGCCTTCCTGAAAGCATATAAAAACCCGGAGAGGTGATAGCATGGGTATTCTTAAGATCAGCTCTAAATATAATCGAGAAATTTCAATCGCATTATCCGCCTTTTTATTGATGTTCCTCTTTCGACTGAGCTATGGCTACTTCAGTCCTGAAGCAACGGTAAGAAACTCTGATTTTCAAAGTATTACGTCCGACAGCTATCCAGTAAAAAAGAACATCGCGTCCAAAAAAATTTCCTATAGATCGAATAGCGGAGTAGCCCATGCCATAGATCAAAAATATGAGAAGATTGCCACACTGGAGTCGCTCACCTCTTCATTCGACGAACATGAAGCCAAAGTCAGGCAGTTGATCAAATCCACCGATTCGATCATTCAGTTTGAAACCACTTCAGGACTGAAGGCGAACAGGAACCGAAGTATCCGATTTCAAATCGGTGTCCCTCCCGAAAACTTTGATGCAGCAGTGAGCCAAATGAAATCCATCGGACACATTGTTCGGTTGGACATCAATAAAAAAGATAAAACCAACGAATACAAAGATCTTCGGGCGAAAAAGGATTCGTTATTAAAAATCCGATCCTCGCTGGTTGCTCTTAAACAGAAAGGGGGCCGAATTGACGAATACATCAGTCTTGAAAATCGTATACTCGAGATCGAAGAAAAAATACAGCAACTGGGTCTCAGCCTGGGAGAATTTGATTCTGAAAATGAGTTCTGCACCGTTGACCTGACCCTCCGGGAAAGCCGGTATGGGAGCATCAGCTTTCTGCATCGTGTCAAAGTGGCCCTCCAGTGGAGCGTAAAATACTATTTCTTTTTGTCCCTCTCCATAGCGATTCTGGTTGCCGCTACCAATCTCATCTTTATACTGTTGAAAAGATATAACTTTCTTAAGTAGCGTTTATTGTATCGATGTCTCGAGGAAATGTCTATGTGCCCGGACCAGAAAGACCTTGTTTTTGACAGTTATCCTTTCCGGATTGTGGCAATCGCCACTTTTCTTTCCCTCTCGATCTATCTAATGGGAACGGTATTGGTGTGGCAGTTCACATGGTGGAGCGCCGTTCTCTACATGTCCTTCTGCCTGACTCTGGAATTGAAACTTCTGAAAAGAAGTTGTGTGAACTGCTACTACTACGGTAAAACTTGTTTTTCCGGGAAGGGGCGCATTGCCGCTCTTTTATTCAAGAGGGGAGATGTGGCCGGGTTTGCAAAAAAAGAAGTGGGCTGGATAGAAATCGTGCCGGATTTGATGGTCGTGCTGATTCCTTTATGTGTGGGCTGCTATATCCTGATTCAGAGTTTTCAGTGGAACCTTGTCATCGCTATCATTCTTCTTTTGCTTCTGGCATTTCCCGGAAATGGTTACATTCGAAGCAACCTTGCTTGCAGACACTGTTGTCAGCGTCGTGTCGGGTGCCCCGCGGAGAAGTTGTTTCATAAAAAATCTAATCCGGCATGATTTCGCTCTCTCTGTGCAGGCGTTTGAATCCGTCCAGTATGGCATTCAGACCAAAGAGAAATTCTTGCTCATAATGATGGGGCTGCGAGGCCATGAGGGCCCGGGTAAGGCAAGTGAACGCGTCATGGTGCTGCAAAAAAATTTCAAGCTCTCTTCCGTCTCTATCCGGCCTTGCTCCTTCACCGGAGCCGAATTCTGCAAGTGCATGTCCGATTGTAAAAGCAGAAACAGAATCAACCATCCAGAGGAGCTGTCCATCCAAAAACCCGGCCTGGCTAAGAGATGTGAGAATTTGTTCCACAAGTGAAAGCATAAAAACGGAGCGCACCGGGCGGGTGGCAAATAACGGAATAACGTTAGGATGGACACGCATGGCAGAGCGAAGCCCCAGCGCCATTTCAGTGAGAGCTTCTCGCCAATTCAGCAGGATCTTCTGGTCTGGTTCAGGGAGCTCCAGTAGTGCAGCC
>JBNLFC010000321.1:0-4660 GCA_050305335.1 Leptospirales bacterium | reverse complement strand
GGACATCACACATTTACTTTTTTTAGGAGCTTCTCGTCCTGTTGCTATCGATGATCCCTTTGTAATTCCCTTTTTTCACGAGATGAGAAAAAAAGCTCTCTCTTACGATGAACTGAACCTCGAACCCCTGAGCTATGAAAATGTTGTAGAAATGGTGGGGGATCTTTTTGGCAAAAGGGGCGCCGAGCATTTCGATGTGGCAGATCTTGTTTACAAATATGCCGCAGGCAACCCGTTCAGCACACGCGAATTCCTTCACTATATGATTCAGACCGGTACCATATATCGAGCGAAAGGAGTATGGAATCTGGATAATCGGACCGAAAAAATCAGCTATCCGGACTCCGTTGCGGATCTGATTTTCAATCGGCTGGATTCCCTCTCTTTCGATGCAAAGGAGCTTCTGGGAATTGCAGCCTGCAATGGAAGGGAGACTTATCTCGCCGATCTTTCGGTCTATTCCGGCAATGATTTTGATTTTATGCTCAGGACTTTGCAGAAGGCGCAGGAGGATGGAATAGTTCGCATAACGGACAAAGTTTCTTTCACCCATGATAGGCTGGCTGAAAGCTTTGCCAGTATTCAGAGTGAAGAAGAGCAATATTCAACACATAAAAAAATTGGAAATCTTCTTTTGAGTCGCTACCGAAAAGTTCCGGAAGACAAGGTTCTTCTCTATCGGGGAGTCAATCATCTGAATCGATTGTTCCCCGGGCAGAGAGATGAACTGGATGATGAGCAAATGGCAAGTTGGAATCTTGAGGCGGGAGAGGCAGCATTCGGCGACGCCGCTTTCGACATCGCTCTGCATTTTTTTGAGAAAGGTGTTGAGTGGATAGGCGATTTACCTGGCGCTGGCAAGCAGATTCGATTTTCTCTTCTTCTATCCCTTGCCGAAGCCAAATATTTGAATAACCGTTCCTCGGAAGCTCTGGACCATTTAAGGGAAGCGTTTCAGATTTCGGCTGACCCCGTGGATCGTACCAGATTGCTTGTGCTTCGAATGAGGATTGAAATCAACACTAACCAATTGAAGGAGTGTCTGGAATCGGGCAAAGAAGCTCTAAAGTTACTTGGCGCTGAATTGCCCGGATTCTCTCCCCGACTTCTTTTCTTCCTGGAATTGATACGACTGAGAATCTATCTGGTGTTCAAAAAAAATCCTTTCTACTCGGGGAGCTCTGAGTCTGTGGATGCGAAGCATAAATGGGTAATGAGAGTGCTGACGACAATCTACATAGCTGCATATATTGGAATACCGGCCCTTGCTCCGGCCCTTGCTTTGCGCATGCTCAGGTTATCTTTCCAGAAAGGATTCACCCCTGAATCCGCCTTTGCATTAGAGATTTATGGGATGATTCGTGGCACCGGAATGGGCAGTTACAAGGAGGGATACAGCTTCGGTCTTGCTGGAGTCGAAAACCACAACCGTTCCGGTGAACAGTCGATGAAATCCAGGGTGAATTTTTTTTTCGCGAATATGGTTCTGCACTGGGTGCGCGGAATGGAAGAGGTGCTTGAGTATTTAAAAATTGGCCGGACATCAGGCCTGGCCAGCGGGGATTTCCTTTTTGCCAGCTATTCTATCAATCATATAATGTTTCACAGGTTTCTTGCGGGCGAGAATCTGGATACGATTCTGGATGATTCTCGGTCGGAACTGATATTGCAGAGGAGGCTGGGACAGGAAGACGCCATTGAAATGTTCAGTCTTTTCTATCAGACTATTCATAACCTCACAGACCCAGGAACAGATTTACTTTCCATGTCTGGAGAATTCTTCAATGCAACGCGTGTTTTTGAAATGTGGAGCAGAGCCAACAATTATACCACACTCTTTGCTTATTATATGATCCGTTCTCTGCTTCGCTACTGGAAAGGAGATTTTCATGGAGCAAGTAGCGATGCAAGTGACGCTATGAGCTACGCTGGAGGAGTCATGGGAATGACTCTACTTCCTTTCAATATGATGCTGATAGTTCTTGCCACTTTCCGTTGCTCTGTAAACTCATTTCGAAATGAGTCTCACAAAGTTAAAAAACAGGTGAAAGCTGCCTTGAAGAAATATCAAAACTGGGCAGACAACTCTCCGTCCTACTATCTGGCAGGATGCAGGCTACTGGAAGCGGTCTATGCAGCCTGGGTGGAACGAGAAAACCCGGTGAAAGCTTTGAGCATCTTTCATGATACTATTCGTATCGCCAGAACTTATAGCCGACGCTGGGAGGAGTGTCTTTCCTGGGAGCTTGCTACATTCCTTTTGGCAGGGAGTGGAAATATCCTCGTTGCCAATTCTTATTTTGCATCATGTCGATTGTCATTAACTCAGCTGGGAGCAAGAAGCCTTATGGCACCTCTGCTGGGACGATACCAGGAAGCGGGGTTTCTTCCCTATCTCGCTCAAAGCGAGGCAAAAACAGGCACACCTGGAACTGATTCCAGTGATGAAACTTCCTCAGGCGACCGAATTGATTTGCTGGCAGTGATCGACCATATGCAATCTCTCTCTCAGACTTTGCAGCGCGAGTTGCTTTTGGCCAATGCTATGCAGATTCTTATGGAAGTAGGTGGAGCTACCAGAGTCTGCTTTATCAAAGAGCGTGGTACCAGACTCTTTCTGGAATCAGAATTGCGGGTAGACGAAAAGGTGGAGATATACGATTCGCTTTCAATAGATGAAAATGAGAAGTTGCCGGCTCCCATGCTCTACTATGTGCTAAGATCGGGGGAAAACGTAGTGCTGGAAGATGTTCATCGTTCCCCTATGTTTGCAACGTTGCCGTATATACGTCGCTCCACAATGAAGTCCATTCTATGCATTCGCGTTGCACTGAAAGACAGAATGACTTCCATCCTGTACATGGAAAACAATTTAACCGTGGGGGCATTCAGCCGACGCAGAGTTGTGCTTTTAAACCTTCTGGGCATGCAGACGGCTATTTCAC
Source organism: Leptospirales bacterium (assembly GCA_050305335.1). Taxonomy (GTDB): domain Bacteria; phylum Spirochaetota; class Leptospiria; order Leptospirales; family Leptonemataceae; genus JBNLFC01. The sequence continues at coordinate 1,715 of JBNLFC010000321.1, read as the reverse complement.
TTGAAAATTCGCTTCTGTACGAGGAGATGAAGCAATTCAATCGATCTCTGGAACAAAAGGTAGAAGAGGAGACTGAGAAAAGGAGACTGAGAGAGAGGGCGGTCCTGGAACAGGCGCGACTGGCCTCCATGGCTCAGCTTCTTTCTTCCATTACCCATCACTGGCGTCAGCCCTTGAATAATCTGGCCATGGAGGTTCAACTGCTTTCAGAGTTGTATGAAGGGGGCGAACTGGATGCGCGTGCGGTGAACTATATCGAGTCAGAAAGCATGCGCGAAATCGAAAGAATGTCGTCCGTACTGGATGATCTTCACCGCATCTTTTATCCTTCGCATACGGAAGCAGAAAGCTTCAACCCGCTGCAAAGCATTGATGATATTCTCTATATTCTCAGTCCCGAAATGAGAAGTCTGGGAATTGATATAGCTCTTGAGATGGATGATGCGATGAAACAGTTGCTGGACGATGTGAAAGATGGATTGGTCCTTCACGGGCAGTCACTGGAATATAAGCGAATGCTGCTGATTCTGATCACCAACGCAAAGGAGCAAATTCTGGCCCGATTGTTCCGGGAGCAAAAAAAAGGAGGCGGCTGGATTAAACTGAAATTGCATTGGTCTCAGGATGCAATGTATCTCTGTGTTGAGGACAACGGGGGTGGCGTTCCTGAGGAGATCTCCAACCTCATTTACGATCCATACTTTTCCACAGGGGAGGTTGGTCAATCCTCTGGAATGGGTCTTTACTTCTGCAAGATGATTATGGAACACGAGTTTCATGGGGATATCAGTCATAAAAACGAAAGAGAGGGTGTCTGTTTTTCCATGAGATTTCCCTGGAATATTGCTGATTCATCTGGCATGTGAAAACAGCCAGATAGACTTCATCATCAAAAACGGTAAGGTCCCGAAGACCTTTCACGGACGAGCTTTTTTAAAAAGGTTATTATTTTTGAAAAACTATTCATCTACACTTTTTGCAGGGGCCGTGCTGGGGATCCTGGCCTTTCAACCACTCTACGGAAAATGGTTCCTGGGAACCGAACTCATCCGGAGCAACCGAATCACCAATTATGAGACCTATCCTGGATTCACTTCCAGGTATCTGCCTGATCTGCAATACTTTCCCCTTGTTTCCAGCTTGATCTATCGTGGCAAATCAAATCTCTACGGTTTAAAAATGGGGTATTTGAGTGATCGCTGGCGCATTACCCTGGGACTACATTCTACCCAGGGCAAAAGAGGGCATGCAATGATTGCCGATGAGGATTTCCTGCTGGGCTATCCTCTGGAGGGATCACCACTGGGTTTTGACTTTTCCACACTCAGTTACTACGACAGTATCTCACGCTGGAACCGAAAGCTGGTTTTTGCCTACAGTGAAAGTCCTGCCGTGTTTCGGCAGGATTATACGACCCTGGATTTCAGTTATTTTCCCTTTTTGAGAGATAGCGTTGAGAAAGGCTTTCATTTAGATCTGGGATTTAAACAATCTTATCTTTTTTACAGGTCTCTGGGTACTGTGCAATATTATATGTATATCCAAAATGTATTCTATCCTGTAACGGCCATACCTCTCAGATCTCTGGAATTCCGGTATCGCCAATTTGAGTTCCAGCCTTCTATGGGCTATGTTCTGGATGCGGGCACGGGTTTAACGTTGGATCTAATATTGGGATGGATTACGGGGACAAATACCAGTGTGGATCACCATAT
>JBNLFC010000320.1:0-4664 GCA_050305335.1 Leptospirales bacterium | reverse complement strand
TGGCAAAATCCGTCAACCAGATGTCAGAAATGGCGTTATGATTCAATTGCCGATTGAGAGCAGTGTAACACGGCAATCCTGGCACTTACCCGATGAAATTGCATAGTGAGCTCCACAACGCGGACATATACTCCCCCGGTCAGGCAGCTTTCTCTCCAGCAAATGAACATATGGCTTCAACCAGGTTTCATTTAAATGTCTTTCCAGGATCGCCAGCGTCTTTATGCGAGTCTCTTCCCCGCACAAAAAGGAGAGGTCCCTCTCTCCCCCATGGACTTCGGATGGATACCGTAAATCTCTGACAATTCGAAAGTAAAGCTCAGCTAATTGCTTATGGTCCAGAAGAATATGCGCAACCGCAAGCGGTGCGATACCGGAAAACAACGATCTGGAAAGGTGATCCATTGCACGAATGGCAAGCGGAGGGGAAATCACCATTAAAAACGAATCTCTGCCAGCATGTTGTTGCCCTGCCGGCAAAGTCTTTCTTGCCGTATAGTAATAGAGAGCGGATTGAAGCAATGCGAGAGTCAGAGCCCCTACCAGAAGTGCCGGCCAGGAATCTTTCGCGGGCACGAACTGTAGAGTGAGTGGAATAAGAATAAAAAGATAAAAAAAGAGCAGAGTTCCCACCACTCGAAGCCAGCGACCATACCCTTTTATTTTTTCCAGCAGAGCCAGAACATCCTGATCTCCCTCAAATTCCCAGAGCTTCTCTCTCTCCTGTTCAATGGATTGATTCCTCGCTTCCGGACTCATTTGAGATAGATCAGATAACCTTTTTTTCCAGTAACCCCCGGAGAAGTTGTCTATTCCAGATAGTAGAGGCTGGCCATTCACCATCAATGCACCATCTACATAATCTACCCCATGAACCTCTTCCCAGGGGAGGCAGACTACTTTTCGGTTGAGATCTCGCCTGGTCTCCAGTGTGACTGCCGGCGCAGCGCGAACGCCAGTCGAGCTGCAGGAGATGGGTGGGAGTGAAATAACAAAGGTTTCTCCAAAGGGGGGCAATATCCCTCCCAGAGCCAGAAAACCACGGGCTGCCCGATAAAGTGAATCAGGTGCGGTGAAGTAGCGCCTTACCCAGAGCCCGCTGATCCCTCGCCAGATTAAAAATCCATTGCGGGGCGTCAGAATCAGACTTTCCCAGAGATATAAAAAAATCAGGACAAAATAGAGTTGATAGCCTTCTATCATCTACTTTTGCCCTGATTCCATTGCAATCACTCTTGATCCTGGCCAGGGGGCGCCGACGCGCGGGAAATAACGGATCGTTCACCCTGGCCTGATCCTGTAATGCGGGACCATATTTTCTTAAAGAAGGCCGCCACGGCGACCGCTCCCAGAGCCAGGAATTTCCAGAGTTTTGCAAGAAGGCCTGATTTGGCAGCTGCCACGGCCACTCCTCCTGTCACGAGTGTCGCCAGCCCGTATTCGGCAATCTTATCGCCCTCCACCCATTGAGAATATTTTCTTCCCTCTGAAAAGTCATACCCCGTCAAAATTTTCCGGGTCTCAGAAACTGCCTGGTCCATGACTTCAGGCGCCGCTACTACTGTAGCGCTCATAACGCCATCCCGGCCCAGGATTCGAATGTTATGATTGACCACTTTCCGACCGTTAGACTCACTGAGAGTAGCCCATTCGAGATTGTGAGTATTTTTATCATATCGAGGCTTTGTATGCCAGCCAATGAGAGTGAGTTCAGGAAGATTGTTTTCCTTTCTCCATTCATTGCCGGCCTTTGTCCCTTCCTTGAGGGAATCCAGCATTGCGTCCGCGTCCAGACTGGCATCATCATCTTTCACATATCCGGAACTTTCAAACTCGAAGATTACAAACCAGGTGGATTTCTTCACAGGTTCAATATAGCCCAACTCTAAATCCGTTGGTTGGTTGCCATATAGAATCATGAGTTTGCGAGAATCTTCCCCATCGACAAACCGATAGCCGGAAGGAACCTTTACCTCCGCCTGTGCTCCCAGTTTACCTGTTGCCGGTCCGTTGACCCACTGCACATCAGGCATCTCGTTGTCTTCACCCTCTGCCTGAGCAGGAAAAGACGGTATAGAAAAAAGAACTACCAGAAAGAGAACCAATTTGTATCTGCTGAACATACGCTACTCCTTCAGCAGATGAATTTTCTAAGAATAGTGAGAATTCATCTGTTTCCGATGTGAGAAGATGCCATTACATCAACATTGTTCAAACAATCAACTTTTTTTCCGGGAGTGTTCTCAAACACCCAATCGCATCGATTAACTTTTCTGCCAGAAGTCTCTCTTCGCCACGGTGGGCGTCCCCCGGGCAATATGATTGCAGAAATGATACCAGAATGGAATTGTGACCTTCCCATCGACAATGGCTCATTGCCGGTAGAACTAAAATTTGCAGGCAAGAAGCAGGACTTTTTGATAAACCTTTCAGGTGGCATTTTATGGAGACCTCTACGAAAGCGTTCCGTCCGGTAAAACTGATTGTGGCTATAAGCGGTGCCAGTGGAAGCATCTATGCCAGACGATTTATACAATTGCTTGGCGCGTATCCGGGAGAGAGTTCACTGATTATCACTGATGCGGCCCTTGAGGTATGCCGTCAGGAGGAAAGAGCAGATGTAAAAAGTGACTTCGAATATCTACGGTGGGTATCAGCCGATCCTGCAGGCAAACGGGACCTTCAACACCGTTTTCATCTTGAAAAGATCAGCAACATAGGCGGCCTACCAGCATCTGGATCTGTGGAGTATGATGGGATGATTGTAATACCCTGCTCCATCAAGACCCTCAGCGCCATCAGTGACGGTCGCTCTTCCACACTTCTGGAGAGGGCGGCGGATGTTACTTTAAAAGAGAGAAGGCCTCTGGTGGTGGTGGTGAGGGAGGCGCCTTATAATCTGATTCATCTGCGCAAAATGACTGCGTTGACCGAAGCTGGTGGAATCGTATTGCCTGCCAGTCCTCCTTTTTATCATAAACCGGAAAGTATCGAGCAACTGGTAGATGCTATAGTTTACCGTTCTTTCTCACTGCTCAGAGTTCCCATGAACTCCCCTGTTGAATGGCGGGGCGCATAAAGATCAAAACTTCCAGGAGTCCGATTTTCGCTTGCCCGATAAAGGTTACAGCAATTGGCTGTTTGCTATTAGCAGACGACTTTTTCAACACCGTAATAGAGGTTCAGAGTGAACAAGCAGCATACGTCATTTCTCATTTCCATAGACCAGGGAACCACAGGCAACCGCGTTTTCTGCTACGACACCCGGGGGCAGGTCATCTCCAGTGCCTATCGTGAATTCGCCCAGCACTTCCCACGTCCCGGCTGGGTAGAGCATGACGCAGAGGAAATTTTCCAGGGAGTGCAGTCGCTTCTGGGAGAGGCAATTGCCCGGGGGAACCTGGATGCCAAACAGGCCCTGGGTATCGGAATCACCAATCAACGAGAAACAGTTGTGCTCTGGGACGCCCGCAACGGCAAACCCGTGCATAATGCCATTGTATGGCAGTGCCGCAGAACGTCTGAATTTTGTCACCAATTGAAAGCCGATGGGCGCGAGCCCATGGTAAAGCAAAAGACGGGATTGGTTATCGACGCCTACTTCTCTGGCACCAAAATAGCGTGGATTCTTCAGAATGTGGATGAGGCACGCCATCTCGCTCAATCGGGACATCTCCGTGCTGGCACAATGGATGCTTACTTGCTCTTTCGTCTTACGGGCGAGTTTGCCACCGACTACACCAATGCCTCCAGAACCATGCTGTTCAACATCCATGAAAAAAAGTGGGATTCTGAGCTGTTATCACTACTTCAAATTCCAGAAGGAATTTTACCTTCGGTGTACTCTTCCGCGCATAACTTTGGGAAAACGAAAAACATCTCTTCCCTGCCCGATGGAATTCCGATTCTTTCCATGGCCGGCGACCAGCAGGCTGCTCTGTTCGGTCAGCTCTGCACTTCTCCCGGGGATGCAAAAAATACCTACGGTACCGGCGCCTTTTTACTCTTTCATACTGGAAATAGTCCGGTGGAAAGCAAACATGGGCTATTAACCACCATGGCCTGCGACCACACCGGCGCTCCGGCATACGCACTGGAAGGTTCCATCTTTATCGCAGGGGCAGTCATTCAATGGCTGCGGGACTATCTTCACTTTTTTGCAGAGGCAAAGGAAACTTATGAAATGGTCCGTTCACTTCACGACGAAGCTGACGATGTGGTGGTGGTGCCAGCATTTACCGGCCTGGGGGCTCCTCACTGGGATATGAATGCAAGGGGGGCCATTTTTGGACTTACGAGAGATACCTCTCCCGCGCATATTATACGTGCCTCTTTAAAATCCATTGCATTGCAAACCCTGGATCTGGTAGAGGCCATGGAGAAAGATACTGGACATCCACTCAATGAATTGCGGGTAGACGGTGGCGCCTCTTCCAATGACTATCTTCTTCAATTTCAGTCGGATATTCTACAGATACCTGTGGCTCGACCTTCCAATGTGGACACAACCGCCCTGGGAGTCGCATACATGGCAGGCATCCAGGCGGGTGTATGGTCTGATGCCACTGTCATAGGTAGCGACATGGACCGTTGGAGCAGATTTCATCCATCCATGGATATTGATAGGCGAAATAAAGAGATCGCTTTGTGGCGGAAAGGGATTG
>JBNLFC010000319.1:0-4667 GCA_050305335.1 Leptospirales bacterium | reverse complement strand
GATTCTGGGAGAAGGTGAAAAATAAAATCGTCTATGATCGTTTTTTGACAGATGACCAGATAGAAGATATAAGAGTGAATTTCTTGAAAGCATTGCTAGAAGTGGAAGGGGAAGAAAGTCGAGAATTTTTGATTGAAAAAGCAAATGAGACAGGTGTAATATCATCTCAGGAAATAGCTGAGGCTGCCGCTTTGAGTCGAAGCAATGAGTATGTGAAAAAATTTGCAGCCGAGGGCCAGGAGGCAAGACAGAGAGGGATTGACTTCTTGGTCCAAAATCGTTTAGCCTATCTGGCTGGAAAAAATAATTGGGTATCGGGAACGTTCAATGGGAAACAATATAATTCCATCCTTTATGTAAAGGAAGGAGATAATTACTATAAAGTATACAGAGTGTATGATAAGAATAATGGAATTATGTTATTAACAGGTAGCGAATCTATCTCTTCATCGCAATATAATAATGCCGGAGGTGATTATCGAACGTACTGTAACCTTGCTGCAAATGCGATGGGGCTTCAGTATGGTGCTCCCAATATTCAATATTTTGAGAATGATGAGAAATCTGCGAATAAAATGTATGATAGTTTGCATAACGGGTCTTTTAATACAACGGGCAATGGTGTGTATATAAAGGTTGGCTATCAACAAGCCGAAGAATACGCAAGAAGTGGCGGCTATTCATTGGTGACCTGGAAAAATCCATCAGGGCAATCAGGTCATATAGCAACACTGACGGGTGGTTATGGAGGAGAAGGAGATCAAAGCAAATTTAATTTAAAAATATTCCAAGCTGGTGGTGAAAGTTTATTTGGAAGTAAATTGTATGGAAATGCTTTCGGATTGGATATGCAAACTGAATTTTATATTTTTATACCCAAGGTCGGTGAGTGATGAAATATAGTATAATTGTGTTCGGTTTTGTTATGATCTTGCATGCCAGTTCTTTGCATGCAAATGAGGAGCGGCATAGGTCGAGTGTAGACTCTTTTCTTGGGAAAACCACTGTTGAACAAAAGAAAATATTTAATATGATGTCACCTGATCAAAGAATTGATTTTATGGCAAAATTACTGCCAAATTCATGTTTTGGCTTACCTCCGACGCGTGCGGTATATTTTTTGTCTAACGGCACTGTCTTGGTAGACGAGATGTCTAAAGAGGTGGATAAAAATACTTTAGAAGTGATTGGATGGAAGGTTGAAGAGAGTAGGTTGCACTTAGTTCGCCTTGATTCATTTGGTATTGGTTTGTTAATAAGAGAGCCCAAGGATGTATGGTGGGATCTAAAGGCTATGTCTACTGGAACCGCAGGGGATGAAATCTTGTATTTTGTGTTTAGGAAAAGTGAAGTGCATCAGGGGGGGGAGGAATGGTGGGCTACGTTGCATTACTATAATCATGGCCTAGAAAATTGTCGTAATAGTATAACACCTGAGATGTATAAATACGCAAAAAAGAAGGTGAAACACTAATCCTCCCAACGGCCCGGTTAAGTCATGAAGGGATATCCCTTTACGAGCCCCATTGTGCATCCCTCCATCCCTTCCCGGGTAGAGATGGAGGGAGTCTGTTCTAACCGTTTTCCAGAAGATCTTGGAAAGTTTTTCTCATGTCCTCCGCGATGGAGAGACCCTCTTTCGCGGAAAGACCCGCTTCACAGATCAAAACATGAATCGCGGAGAGCAGGACGTCTCTGGTAATCATATCTTTACAGATCACCAGAAGAAACCTGTTCATACCTGTGCCCCGCTGGATGGTAAGGGGCATGGCCCCATGAAATTTTTCACTTGCCCGGATCCATTCCGGGGATGAGTTTCATGATGCAGCCCCCCACCCCCTGGCAAGGGATGCGCCGGGTGCGTAGCATCCAGCGTGATTGCCATCAATCACGATGGACGTAGCGACCGCGAAGCCCAGAGCAGCCCGTCCCGAAGACACCGGGAAAACAGACACAAACGATACAACAAAATCTTCTTGTAACACCCGGTGTCTTTGGTATTTCTCAGGAAAGTTGTCGCTTGCTTCAACCTGCTTTATCTAACAACTTTGCATCCTCTACGGGATTGATGAAAACCACTTCTTTTCGCATCCATTGCTTTGGACCACGACTCCATCGGCCAGGATTGTTCTCGTAGGCTTTCCGGTATGTAGATCTCCTTTTCTCCAAAATCATAGCGTCTTTTCCATAGTGACGATCATGCGGAGTAACGAAGGATATTCCGGAATGCAGATGCTCACGATTGTACCAGTAGACAAATCCCTTCATCCAGTCCTGTGCAGCCTCTATACTTGAGAATCGTTCAGGATAGGAAAACCTGTATTTGATGGTCCGAAAAAGTGATTCGGAATAGGGATTGTCCGTACTGACTCGTGGTCTCGAAAACGAGGGAACCACATTCAAAGCCTGCATCATGGCGAGCATGGAGTAACCTTTCATGGGAGCCCCATTGTCCGAATGTAACGTAATGCCCCGGACACATTTTCTGGCCGAAATCTTTCGAAGCATTTCTGCCGCTTTCGCACTTGATTCTGTGTCATGGATCTCCCAGTGTACAATCATTCTTGAGAAAATATCCACTACGAGATACAGATAGAAATAAAGTCCGGCCACGTCCGATTTGAGCCATGTGATATCCCAGCTATATACCTGATCCGGTCCACTGGCAGCAAGCCGGGGCTTTTCCCGTCTGCCTGGAGCTTTCGATTTTCGCCTGTGGGATAGCATTCTCTCTTCTTTCAGGATGCGATAAAAGGTGGCTTCAGAGGCGATATACACCCCTTTTTCAGCCAGTTTTGCAACAATTTCCGATGGATAACAATCCCTGTATTCTTCGCTACAGCTTACTTCAATGATCCGTTGCCTTTCATCTTCTGTCAGCCTGTGAGGAATATTGCGAACAGATCCCTTTCGCATATCAGGTTTGATTTCCCTGCGCCATCTCTGAATAGAGCGCTGACTGATTTCACTGATCTTTGAAATTTCCGACAGACGAGCGCCGCTTTGAATCGCTTCATCCACTGTTTCAAGGAAATTCTCTTTCAACTGTATGGAGTTCATGCGCCCTCGTCCTCCAGTAAGTCCTCCAGTTTTTTTTTGAGAACAATCAAGGCGGACATTTCAGCCAGGGCTTTGTCTTTCCTGCGAATCTCCTTTTCCAGATCTTTGATCTGCTTTTTGAACTCCTGCTTCTCTTTTACGGTGATTCCACTGGAAATCCCTGTCAGGGCTTCCTGGATCTCCTTTCTCCAGAGAGTCAAGTGACCTGTATGCAGACCTTTCTTTCTGAGCCACTCTCCTTGCTCTTCGGGAGAGAGTCCCGCTGCTTCAATTATTGCCTCATTCTTTTCCGGCAGGGTCCATTCTTCGGGTGTTTTCTGGTAATCAGCCATATGAACGCTATCTTTCAAATCCCGAAGCCATTTGTAAATCGTTTGTACCGAGATTCCGGTCTCTTGAGATACGGCATACGCGGATGGACCTCCGGGTGTGATCAGTTTCCTTACTGTGCTCTTTTTGAATCCTTCTGAATATCTCATCTGTCACCTCTTAAAAGGCGACATCTTTACTGAGAATGGGGGCAAAGGCGTCATGATACAAAATTTTTCCAAAGCTATTGTAAGCACCTGCCTGAAAAATATTTAAATTGTTTTGATTCGCCTCACCACTTCCCCCATATCCCCCTGTCAAGGTCGCCAGATGCCCCGATCCACCCTGTTCATTTTTATAAGTAACCAGTGAATACCCTCCATTTCTTGCAAACTCCTCTGCTTGCCTATAATTGACTTCAATATAGACACCCCTATCCGTGTTGTAAAGGCCGTTTTGAAGATTGTCGTAAATCTGATTGGCTGTGTATTCCTGGCCATTGTATCTCTGAATATTTGCTGTTCCATACTGCTGGCCTATAGCATTGGCTGCAAGGTTGCAAAATGTGTCAGATTGATAATTAGAGCTCATGTACAGATCTACGGAGATTTGTTCACTTCCCACAAGAAGATAGGTACCTGTTTCTTTATCATAGGATCGATAAATTCTATAATACTGGTTTCCATCCCGTGCAAGAAGAACATTATTGTATGACTTCCCATTAAACGTTCCGGAACTCCAGTTGTGTTTTCCCGCCAGATAAGCAAGTCGGTTTCTATTCAGAAATTCAATTCCCCTCTGGCGGGCCGCTGTTCCCTCCTCCAGAAATCTCTGTTCCGATTCATAGCTTCGACTCAATGCTGCTGCTTCCGCTATTTCCGTATCGCTTAATAAACCACTTTCTTCTGCCTTTTGCATCAGGATCCTTCTTGCAGTCTCTCCCCGGGAAAAGGTGAGAGCATTCATCAATGTATTCCGGATCTTATTGATCTCATAGTCACTTCTGAATCTCTTCCCATGGATCATATTATTGAACTTTTCCCAGAATCCACCTTCACTAAAACCAGTGATATATTTTATCCCTTCCCAGAGTCTGCTTAAGATACCACGGTTTTCTCCCAGAGACAGGGGTGTATCGGACATGACTCCATCTGGCTGGCCAGGTGTGTAAGGATTCAGATCTGAATTATCTGCCAGCTCATTGGGCTCATCTCCTCCCAAAAGACCTGTCACTCCTTCCACAACTCCATTCATCCACTCACCGACTCTGCGGAAACCCTCCCACATCCCCCACAGAT
>JBNLFC010000318.1:0-4687 GCA_050305335.1 Leptospirales bacterium | reverse complement strand
CGTGGAGAGCCAGGCCATCCATGGGATGCGACTGGGATACACCACCACAACTCCTTCCATTCTTCGCGTGGTAGGACCGGAGAAGATTCTTTCTAATATGGACCGCCTGCACACGGAAAGGCTGTCTCTTGCTCCCGGTCTGACTCACTCCATCAGTCGTGTGATGGTGACCGGTCTACCCGAGTTCGTAAAACTGGCAGCGAATCAACCTTTCGACGTGAATGTCAGCGTCCAGCTGCTTTCTGACTCCATGGATCCTGAGTTAAACGATAAAGTAACCCTGGTTACGGATGTGCCGATTTTTTGTGCCAATGAACTGAAGGGTCTCTCTATGAAGGTAATTGATCGCAATACAGTGGATATTCTTGTTAAAACGAAGATGCCGCCCACGCGTCCCATACCCCGGGAGCTTTTCACTGGCACTATATTCTGTCCTGTGCAAATATCCGCCGAATCTGGTGATATTATACCTTCGGAAAGTATTCTCAATCTTCCGGTGGAAGTGAACGAGAGGAGCGGTAAAGGAGATTTTGAAATCATCGATGTAATTCCTTCCCGCGTTTCGCTGGAGTTCAGCAGGCTAAGCCCCAGAACCACCAGTAAGATTCGCCAGGGTTTCGAGGAGCACTTGATTCGATGATACTGGGACTGGGAATGGATATTGTGGAAAACCACCGAATCCAACGGTTATACGATAGATACGGGGAAAAATTTCTTCAAAATGTTTTTTCTCCGGGGGAAATCAGCTATTGTCTAGCTCATCGAGACCCGGTGCCCTACATTGCCGCCAGATTCGCTGCCAAAGAGGCTGCTATTAAGGCTTTGAACATAAAAGGAACCTCCGGCTATCGACTTCAGGACATTGAGGTGGAGGGTGACTGGTTCGGTAAAAAGATACTCGTTTTTCGAGGAACGGTTCTGATAAGAGCACAAAAGATGGGTGTAAACTTCAACCATGTGACTTTGAGTCATACCAGAGAGTATAGTGCGGCAACGGTGATTCTGGAGGGAGCATCGGACGCTGTGCCCATGCTACCCGCGGGGGAACAATTTTAATTCCACCCGGCAACCCAGGGCCTCTTCCAGCATCTCTTTTCGCATTTCTCCAGCCCACAGTTCCAGCGAAAGATCAGCCTCCTGGTCGTTTGCGTTCTGTGCGGGCATTAAAAAAAATACAACTCGTCCTCCACCACTTTCTATTCGGATATCTTTCACTCCCTGGGTTCTCTCTCTGTCCAGGTTGACTGCAAGACGTAAAATGGCCGCGAGAGAGTAGACCCTGTTTCGTACGTCTCCTGGTAAGACCTGGAACATTTCATGTTTCTTCCCCGGTGGGGATTTTCTGTGATATCTGGTTACCTGGGCGAGAATTTCCTGCTCCAGATTGGTAAAACCAAGTAAACAATCACTATTTTTGATGATGTAGTACCCATGCTTGTGATGGGAGGAGTAGGATACAGCAATGCCCACATTATGGAGCAGAGCGCCATACTCCAGAAGTTCCCGATCTCCTCGATTCAGTCCGCCAAGGAAACCTGCGCTTTTAAGAGCATCATAGAGTAGCAGGGAAATGCGTGAAATCTGTCGTGCAGATTCGATTTCTCCGTGCCGGTCGTTCAGGTATCGATTCATCATCTGTTCTACTGAATTGAGGCGAATGGAATGGAAATCTTTCTGAATTCCATATTCCCTTACCAGAGTATCCATGAGAACGCCTTCTCGCAGAGCAAAGGGAGAGACGCTCATGGAGTCGATCTGAAAAAAACGAAAGATCTCCTGAAGTAGAATGGCGCCTCCCACAATGATGTCCGATCGGTGAGGATCCAGACCGGGGATGGAGGATCGTTTGAAACGGTCCGGTATGCTGAGGATAATATCTACGATCCCATTAAGTTCCTTCGATGTGAAGCTGGAGTCATCCAGCTCCTGGGCTTTGCTTCGACTGAGCTTGATCATTTCATACAGCGTAAGGATGGTTCCCGATGAGCCGATCATCTGATCCATGGGGTAGTGTTGCATTTCCCGATGAATGCTGGCCAGCATCACCCTTATGAATTTGCGACACTCTTCCACAGCCGCATTGCTGAAACGATCTGAGGCAAAAAAGCGGTCCGTAAGCCGAATGGCCCCCAGCTTTAAAGAGACAGCGTGTATGGGATGTCCCTGTTCTCCAATGAGAAACTCTGTGGATCCACCGCCGATGTCTATCACCAGAACTCTTTTTTGAAAAACCGGTAGAGCCTGCATTACACCCAGGTAGATCAATCTTGCCTCTTCGGTGCCCGGAATGACCTCCACATTCAGTCCGCACTCGGTTGCCACTCTTTCCAGAAAGTCATCCCGATTTCGTGCCTCTCTTACTGCGGATGTGGCTACTGCGCGGATCCTTGCATGATGGGACTTTGCAATGCGGACAAAACGTTGCAGTGTATGAATACCGCGCTGCATTGCATCCGGAGTAATATGATTCAAATCACCGGCTCCGCTACCCAGCCGAACCATCTCTTTTTCTTTTCCAATCCATTCGAAATGGGAATTGCCCTGGCTTCTGACAATGGCCATATGAAAGGAGTTGGTTCCCATATCAATGGCTGCAAAGTTGCTATATCCGTTGGATTCCATGCTGACTATGCCATGAATCTGGATTTTATGGGCACCGTGTCCAGGGCATTTCTTTTCTGTTTTTCTTTTTTTTCCAGTTCTCAAGAGCCGGAAAAAGTGCGGGAAGTATTTGACGGACAGACTGGCAGGCCTCAGTGATAACTATGTCTTTCTTACTGGAATTCAGTATGTTTCCCACAGATAAGGGGGAGAGTGTCAGTCAGTACGTCTCTCGTATTATTGACAAAATTGACCGTAGCGGTGTGGCCTATCAGTTGACACCTATGGGCACTGTGGTCGAGAGCGAAAGTATGGATGAGATTCTCTCTATTATTAAAATGGCTTATGAACAGCTGGAACCGGACTGCAATCGGGTATACTCATCCATGAAGCTAGATGTACGCAAAGGAAAAAAGAGTCGACTGAAGCAAAAGCTGGCCTCCATAGAAAAGGTGCTGGATCGGAAAGTCTCTACAGGATAGTTGAATTGGAAAGTTATTTGCAACTTTTGAAAGGTTCCAGAAGGCCTATTGTCGTGATGGAAGGAGTCCAGGGGGCCGGCCAGGTATTCGGCGCTCTGGCAGAGGAACTGGGGCTTTCGTATGAGGAGTATAGCTCTCAGGCTCTCCGTAGTGAGCGGATTTATGAACCCGGGGGTGAGTTTCAGTCACTTTTGAATCGCAAACCGGCTCTTCTGGTTTTGCCTACATCGGTCTGCGTCCGTGAAGAGTTTGTCCGTTTTCTGGGCGGTCGCTCCGCGGCAATTGCTACTATTTCTACCGGAACGGATCATGTGGATCTGGGGCTTTTACAAAGTCACAATATTCCATTTATACACGCACCAGGTGCCAATGCTCAATCCGTCGGGCAGTATGTCCTTGCAGCGATCTCTTTTTGTTGTGCTGAGCAAGACCTGCTCAGCGGGCGACTGAAGGTGGGCATTGTAGGCTATGGCAGAACCGGGAAAGCCGTAGGCCGCTATTTAAAGAAATTAGCTATCCCCTATGTTTTCTATGACCCCTTTGTGGAAGACGATGGCCATGGCACCAGTTTGCAGGAGGCCCTGCGCTCTGATATCCTGACCTTTCATCTTCCGTTGACCACCGGTGGTAAACATCCCACCAGTCGAATGGTGAACAACGACCTGGTTTCAAAAATTGCCCCATCCTCGCTGGTGATCAATACCTCACGAGGAGGCATTTTTTCAGAAGAGGCTTATGCTAGAGTCTGCGAAAACAGGACAACTGTAATGGATGTTTTTCCAGTGGAACCGCCGGCGTTTTCCCATCTTGAGCCTGCCACCTATGTTACTCCCCATGTTGCAGGCTACAATTACGAGGCGAGAGTAGGCGGGGTGTGTATGGTTGCCGATCAACTGGCACGTCTTTCAGGAAGTTCCTGGAGAAGTGAGCTTCCTGAACCGGCAGGCTATGATCATTACGTGATTGATTTTCTTCCTTCCGAATCCCGGCGTTTGAAAAGTGACCCGACCTCTTTTTCAAAAAGAAGAAACGGATATCCTTATCGTGGAGACTTCCTTGCTGTGCTGAGGAACCGGGATCAATTCCAGCTCAGCCCTTTCCAGGAGCGACTGCTCGTTGCTGCCAGGGAGATTTTCCAGGAGCGCAAAGAGGGCGTTTCAGCTGATAGAGAGTCATGATGAGCGGTTCTGCACTTGCTATGCGAATGAAAGAACTGGCTTACGAAGCCGGATTCGATCATGCACGCATTACATCTCTTACCGTTCCTCCTGCTGCCCGAGAACATCTGCAGGAGTTTGCTTCTCCAGAGTTTTCCGGAGAGATGCTCTGGTACCGCAATCATCTGGCCATTCGAATGGAACCGGAGCTGATCATGGAGGGTGCAAAAAGCGTTCTTGTGCTGGCAACGGTGTATCTGGACCAGAGAGCCGATGATTTTTTGCGTAAACACCGGGGGGTAAAGATAGCACGTTATGCGCTTGGAAGAGACTACCACAGGGTGCTGCGTCATGCGGGAAACGTTCTTCTGGAAAAGATACGTGCATTGGATCAGTCGCTCTGCGCGCGCTTTTTTGTGGATACGGCTCCTCTTCCGGAAAGGGCTC
>JBNLFC010000317.1:0-4705 GCA_050305335.1 Leptospirales bacterium | reverse complement strand
ATGCGGATTTTGTGAAAGGGTTGCAAACCGAGATGGTAGAATCTCTCACTCGAAGACCATCGCAGGCCAGCGTTGAATATTTTTCCGGGAAGCTGATTTCTACAGCTCATGGCGATATGGAAGTGACTCCGGAAATGGCAAAACATCTGCACTATTATCTGGTTCGTAATGACTATGTAGATCAAGATGATATTCTTACGGAAGGATATCGTGCTGCATTGGAGAGTGGTACCCTGACTCCTTTCCCGGCGGATTTAGCCCCTTTTTCAAAAGAGCTTATATTACTGATCAATGGTCTGGCCGCAGATAGCCAGTTTTATCATGTGGACAACGATCGAGAACCGAAGAACCGCTTGAACGACAATTTTCATAAGCAGGAGTTTCAAAATCTCTGGAATAAGATCAATCAAAAAGCAATCTATAAAGTTGACTTTGATTCGGAGGAGCTGATACAAAAGGCGATAGCGGCAATCAATGCAGAACTTATGGTAACGCCTCTCCAGTATAAAATTGAAGCCGGAGAGCAAATCTCGAATTTGACCTATTCCGGACTGGAATCAGGCCAGGGTTTCACCGTTTCAGACATACACTTTGAATATGAGACGAGAACCATCGCTTCGCAAGTCAGGTATGATTTAATCGGTCAAATCGCGGCGACAACGGTAACGACTCGAAAAACCATAGGTTCGATTCTGGCGGGAATTGCTTCTGAAAAATTCCTCCAATATCGTCAGAACCCGGAAGAGTTTATATCCATCGTATCACGGATTATTACTGAACAGAAGGCCGCTACTGTATTGGAGAAACTGTCTTACGATCTTGTGGATGAAAAGTATGACGAAACAATATTCACTGAGAATCAGATGGATATTTCGAGAGCGCTTGGACCGCTACAAAAACACATTTTCGATTATCTGGAAAGTGACTCTACCGTGGAAAGAAATTTCGCTGAAGATCTGGAAAAAAGCAGCGATAGTGAAGTCTATTCTAAGTTGCCCCGAGGTTTCAAAATCCCAACACCTGTAGATGATTATAATCCCGATTGGGCCATTGCTTTTAAAGAGGGAAACATCCGGCATATCTACTTCGTGGCGGAAACAAAGGGGTCAATGTCTACCCTGCAATTGAGGGAAGCCGAAAAGCAAAAAATTGAATGTGCAAAAAAGTTTTTTAATAAAATCAACGAAAAGATTAAACCGGCCAATGTAAAATATTCCATAGTAACGGACTTTGATAAACTGATGCAGATTGTGAAGGGTGCATAAACACCTTGCCTGCACCCGATCCTTCCCATCATTCTCCATCCTGTGAAGTAGCTCTCAGCTGAGACTACTTCGCTGACAGTATCACACCGGCGGTGCAGGACTGATATGCCAGATATCGTTTGCATATTCGTGTATGGTGCGATCTGTGGAGAATTTTCCGCTTCGTGCAGTGTTCAGAATCGATTTTTTGGTCCACAGAGCGCGATCCTGATACTCTCTGGCGATCTGTTGCTGAGCCTCTATATATAGCGGGTAGTCCACCAGATGGTAGTAGTAATCGCCGCGATTGGTAAGTGTTTCATAAATATCCTGGAATAGTCCAGGATGTCCTGTGGAGAAAAAGTTGCCCTTGATTGCGTCAAGAATACGACGTATATCCTGGTTGTTTTTATAGATTGAGATCGGGTCATATTCATTGGCTGCGATTTGTGCAATCTCCTCTACCGTTTTTCCGAAGATATATATGTTCTCCTGTCCTACCTCTTCCATCATCTCTATGTTTGCCCCATCCAGAGTGCCCACAGTCAGCGCCCCGTTGAGCATGAACTTCATATTGCCTGTGCCCGAGGCTTCCGTTCCTGCCGTAGAGATCTGTTCAGAGAGGTCCGATGCGGGAAAGATGTGCTCTCCCACAGATACGCTATAGTTGGGAAGAAAGACAACCTTCAGGCGGCCGGCTACGTCGGAGTCATTGTTGACCTTTTCACCAATGGAGTGAATGAATTTGATGATCAACTTTGCCATGTAGTATCCGGGAGCAGCCTTGCCTGCAAAGATCACAGTGCGGGGTGTATAATCCATGCCTGGATTCATCTTCAGTTTCTGATAATCTCCCACCAGGCGTAACGCGTTGAGTAGCTGTCGCTTGTATTCGTGGATCCGTTTCACCTGAATGTCAAAGATGCTGTCGGGATTCACGTTGATTCCACAATCGAACTGAATCTGGCGTGCCAGCTCCTCTTTATTCTGCCTTTTTACCTGCCACCATTGCTCCTGAAATTCAGGATCGCCGGCAAATTGTTCTAGTTCACGCAGTCGATATATATCGTAAATCCAGTCCTTGCCGATTTTAGAAGTGATGAGATCTGAGAGGCGGGGATTGGAGTTGAGAATCCATCGTCGGTGTGTAATGCCGTTAGTTTTATTCTGAAAACGCTCAGGCCAATATTTATAAAACTCTTTGAATATACGTGTTTTCAGGAGTTCGGTGTGAAGAGCTGCCACTCCGTTGATCGCGCTGGACCCCACAATGGCAAGGTTGGCCATGCGAACGGACCTGACGGGCTTTTCTTGAACAATGGAGAGTTTTTCTATTTCTTCTTCCGGTACGCCAGAGCTGCGTAGAGTCTCCAGAAATTTGAAGTTGATCAGGTAGATGATGTCCAGGTGGCGAGGCAGAAGGTGGCCGAACATGCCGATTTCCCAGCGCTCCAGCGCCTCGGGCATGACCGTGTGGTTGGTATAACCGAGACATTTGCGTGTAATCTCCCAGGCTTCCTCCCAGGTGAGTCCCTCCTGGTCCATGAGGAGTCTCATCAACTCTGCCACCGCAAGCGCGGGATGAGTGTCATTTAACTGAAAAAAAGCACGTTCTGGAAGGCGGTGTATGTCACTTTCTTCGCTTTTAAAACTCTTGATGGCGTCTTGCAGAGTGGTGGAGACCAGCATATACTCCTGCTTCAGGCGTAGCTCTTTTCCCTGAACTATGTTTTCGTTGGGATAAAGAACTTTTGAGATGCTTTCTGAAAGCACTTTGTCATGGACTGCTGCCACATAGTCTCCGTGGCTGAAATATTCAAAGTTGAACTCCGAACTGGCCCGGGAGGCCCACAGTCTCAGGCAGTTGACTGTTTCGGTTCCATAGCCTGGAACCATAATGTCATAGGCCATGGCCATGATAGTCTCTCCCGGGATCCACTGGGTAGCCATATCGCCTGTACCGGTGACGTATTGCTCCAGAGTTCCGTAAAAGTGGACCGGGTAGCTGATGTCGGGCCGGGCCATCTCCCAGGGGTTTCCCCTTCCCAGCCAGGAGTCGGGAGCCTCTTTCTGGTAGCCATCTACCAGGTGTTGATGAAAAATACCAAATTCATAGCGAAGGCCGCAGCCTGTGGCGGGCAGGTTGAGGGTGGCCAGGCTATCCAGAAAGCATGCAGCCAGCCGTCCCAGCCCCCCGTTGCCAAGGCCGGCATCGGGTTCATACTCTTCAATGTCGTTGATCTGATAGCCTATACCGTCCAGAGCATCTTTCGCAAGATTCCAGGAGCCAAGGTTCACCAGGTTATTTTTTAGAAGTCGACCCAGCAAAAATTCCATGGAGAGATAATATACTCTTTTAACCTTCTCTTTTTTGTATCGTTCCTGAGTTTCGTTGTAGCGGTCCAGAAGAACATCCCTGACGGTATAGGCCAGGGCCTGGTAGATATCCGCACCGGTAATGTTGTGTTTGAACTTTCCAACGGTATACTCCAGATGGCGTACGACTGTATGCTGGAAAGTGTCGGGACTGACGTGAATTCCCTTATGATCCAGAAGTTCCAGCAATCGTTCTCGTTTGCTCCGGGCTGTCTCGTTTTTATCCATACCGTCTCCCCGTATTTCTATCCGGCTTGCAGGCTCCCTGCCTATCGGACATCTCAATAGATTCCTATTTCGACGTCTATTTTTTCCTTTTTTTGCCTGTCGGTTGGCTTCTATAAAATCCTCTCGTCTCCAGCTTAAAGAGAGGTCGCTTTTATAATAAAAACGTCTTTTTGAGCCGGAATGGGGCAATGGCTGCCTGAGTTTTCCTGTAAATGTCCAATCGTCAGGGTTATGAAATCGGATTGAAACACGGTAGTCCGCTGGTTCAATGGGCTGCCGTGAACACCGCTATGGACCTTTGCCTCGTATTGCGGTAATTGGCCATTGGATTGCGGAGTAGTCGACTTATGGAAGGATTCGTTCGTGTCCCGGCAAAACTCTTCAATGAATTTCGGTTATTGTGGTGACTCTGGAGGCCGGCATGGATGAATGGATCAAAAAAGAGGAGGAGACACAATTGTCCGATTTCGGTGAGGAGATCTCTTTACTTTCCATTAACGAAGACAATGGACATCTGCCGGGTGCATTGCGAACGCGCAGTTGCGGCAAGATACTCGCAACTGATTCTGCAGAACTGGATAGTCTGGTAAATAAAACTATTTCCGACGCTCACAAGAGCTATCGTTTTTTCCCTATCCAGATCGACTGGTCTCTTCTTACTAAAATTCGTTCAGGCATGTCTCCTGTGGAATACATGGCCGATCTGGATAGATTGAAAGAGTCAGTGCTTTCTGTATCCGCCAGGGAGGATCTGAACATTCTTGCGCGTATAGGCTCAGACGTTCGTTTGATTACCAGACTGGTAAGCGCCATTGAGTTCTTGCATATGGCAGTCGCAACCATGAGTACCGACGCCA
>JBNLFC010000316.1:0-4717 GCA_050305335.1 Leptospirales bacterium | reverse complement strand
AGGCATGCCGGCGAAAAAAAAAGGAAAGTGTGGAAAGCGAAAGCAACGTTCGGAAATTCGGCCGGCGATCCCTGTATATGGCTACCGATCGTCCCGCAGGTTCTGTTCTTGCATGGAGTGATCTCATTCCCATGCGCCCTGGCGGAAGTGGAGTGCCGGCCTCGGATGCCATAGGGGTGATCGGCAAAAAATTAAAAAAAGATCTCCACATTCATCAGTTGCTGGAGTACCATTTCATTCATGAAGGAGAAGCCGAGCTATGAACGGACATGATTCCATGTCACTCTTTCAACAGAGCTACAGTCACCAGGTAAAAGAGCTCTCCAACAATCTAAGCAACATAAAAAGTAGCGATGTGGAACACGCAATCGAGCTGATCCTCGCTGCCACCGGCAAATTGGTACTCACCGGGATGGGTAAATCGGGGCTAATAGCGCAAAAACTTGCCGCCACCTTCTCCTCTACAGGTACACCCGCCTTCTTCCTTCATCCCGGTGAATCGCTCCATGGCGACCTGGGCGCTCTACAGAAAGGAGACGTTATGTTGCTTCTTGCCAAAAGTGGTGAATCCGATGAAGTAATCCGGATGCTACAGGTAGTAAAAAGAATGGAAATCCCTGTCATCTCCATCCTTGGCAATGCAAACTCATCGGTGGGTCGCATGTCCGATGTCATTCTACCTGCCATGGTGGATCGGGAGGCAGATCCTCTCAATCTCGCTCCCACTGCCTCCACCACGGTTTCCCTGGTCGTGGGTGACTCACTGGCGGCTGCCATAAGCGAGATCAGGGAATTTAAACCGGAAAACTTTGCGCTCTTTCATCCGGCAGGCCAGCTGGGCCGAAGGCTTCTTCTCAATGTAGAAGATTTTCTCCCTCATGATTCCGGCGTACCGGTTGTGAACGTTAATGCTTCTATGAAAGAGATGCTGGAAGTTGAGTCCGGGCCCAATCTGGGCGCTGTAATGGTAGCAGATGACGCCGGGAAGCTGATCGGCATAGTGACGGATGGCGATTTACGAAGAGCGGTGATGAAATGGGGAAATGTTCTGGACAGGCGCATCATAGATCTAATGACCGCTAACCCGATCAAAATCGAGAGAGGCAGTAAGGCCATCCATGCCCTTGAGTTGATGGAGAATCGCCCCAGCCAGATCAGTGTTTTGCCCGTAGTAGATATGGATGGCCGGCCAACAGGCCTTCTTCGTATCCACGATCTATTAAAAGCCGGGCTTTAAACAACATCCATGAGTGCACACCAGGCTTACTGCGAGTTAACATAAATACAGTAAAACAACGTTGTCTGACCGACATTTCTACGGATGCCAGCCGACTGCAATTATACAGAAGTTCACACTGTACAACCAGCCCCTCTATTTTCTTGAAAATATAAAACATTGAGGCAAGCAAACCTTTTTGCGCATAGAATATTTATCTGACCAGAGGTTCATCAAACCAGGATAGCTAATTTTAGCTATAAAAATATCGGTTACTCCGCAGCAGGTTCCATTCATGCACCATGAACAAAAATTGCGTCAACCGAACGTTAATCAAACATTAAAGGCATGATTAAATGAATCGCAAAATTCATTTTTTTTAAGATCTCGATGAAAAAAAGTGGCTTGAAATCAAAATAATACATCTTTTAGGACAAATGACCTAAAGCATGTTTTCCCTGCCGTCAGGGTAAACATACCGTTAAGACTGTTACCATGCAACTCACGAAAAATCAATGTTGGTCTATGCGTGGTCGAGCTTTAATATACTGGCATAACGGGAAACAAAGAGTATGAACAATATAAAAAATGAAAAGAAAATAGAAATACCTCCACTACCGATTGTAGTGATTCAGGTCATGCAGTTCAATTACGAAAGCAGCAATGCTGACGCAGCCTCTATGGCACGAATGATTGAACCAGATAAAGCCATATGCTCGGAAATTCTCCGTGTGGCCAACTCGGCGTATTACGGAAGATCAGGAACCGTTAAAAGACTCATAGATGCGATTATGCTTCTTGGTTTGAAAACGATGAAAAACCTGGTCATTTATATCAGCACAAAAAAGTTTCGCCCCAGCTCGCGATATCCGATTTATAGCCGTTATTTGAACGAATATCCGATTTTAAGCGCACTTTATGCACGGGAACTGGCGGCTCGCTATCATGATTCGACCGTAGCAAACGATGCTTTTCTTTCGGGGCTGTTGCATAAAATTGGCATGAGCGTAATTGCCATGCAACACGAAAAAGACTATGCACAATTGATTCAGGATTGGGAAACGCGTGGTGGAAGCCTGAGAGAACGTGAAAAGGATCACTTTGGCATGGATCATATGATGCTGGGCCGGGAAGCCGCAAAGGAATGGAATCTGCCCCCTGAGCTCTCCGAAATGATGAATGTAGACTGGATGACTCCATCTGCAAACCTTACCACTCCGCTCCATACCATAACTGCGCTATCGTCTTGTATCAGCGGTCATATAGTGGGAATGCCACTGGCAGATAATATGCACGATAAGGGTGAACTTTTCCGGAATCGTTATGGCAAAGACGGCGAAGGCATTGAGGGTTTCCTCTCGGATGAGTATGTCAACCGAATCAAAGCACACCCATACTACGAACTGGCGTTGAATGTATGAATGGTGCTGGCTTTCCTGTTGATCATATCAATTCCCGCAAAGCGGAGGAAGAACACAGCCCCGGCAGGATTGTGGTAATAGATGCAGACGTTTCCAGAGCATCGTATCTGGAAGGCAATATACTGATGTGGGGATATCAGGTCCACTCGTCCAGGGATGGAGCAGAAGGCATTCAACTTATAAAAGAACTCAATCCCGACCTTGTTTTCATCAGTCTTTACATGCCCCGGACACCCGGGTTAACCCTCTTGAAGGAGATACGAGCAGACGAATCCCTGGATAACTTTCCCATTTTTATGGTAACCGAAGAGATCAGTGAAGAGGTAAGAATTGTCTCCATTTCCTCCGGAGCGGAAGATTTGATTCAGGGAGACATTTCAGCAGTAGATCTCTCCATGAAAGTGCAGAATGCTCTGGAAATTTTCAAATACCGACGTAAGATCAACGAGCTGAACCGAAGACTGGAAAGGGAAAAGGAGCTTCTTCTACGCTATTTTTCCAGTGACCTTGTGGAAAAGATACTTTCCGAAGAGATTCGTCCAGAACTGGGTGGCGAGCTGGTAGACGCGACTGTGATGTTTTTCGATATTCGTAAATCCACATCCATTGCCGAAAGTGTAGGAGCAAAGATCTATGCTGAATTTATCAGCGGACTTTTTACCGAGCTGATCACAATCATTTACAACTACAAAGGGTCAGTGAATGAAATTCTGGGAGATGGGATTCTTGCCACATTTGGTTGTCCAGTACACGATCCGGACCATAGAAGCAAGGCCGTGCGCGCGGCCCTCGCCATCCGTGAAAAGTTAAACTTCTTCAACTCCAACCAGAGACCCGATTATCTAAAAGAGGACGTGGGTTTCGGTCTGGGCCTGGCATCAGGACGCATCTTTGCCGGAAACATTGGCTCCAGACAGATGCTTAAGTATGCAGTCATGGGTCCGGCCGTAAATCGAGCAGCACGAATCCAGGAGTTGACCAAAACAGGCAACCACACGATCCTGATAGACTCCAGTGTCACAAAAAACATACCGGAAAGCATTCAGTTGCACGAAGCTGGCAATGTGGAACTCAGGGGAATCGGGCAGATGGCTTCTCTCTATGCACCCATTCGATGAGATCAGGGGAATCGGGCAGCGATCAAAAACTCAAAGCAATAAAAATTCGTTGACGCTACCCGGGGAGCCTCTACTATACATGCAGAGGGTAAAATTGTGCTCCAGGAACGGGTCTGTAACATCGAAAATCCCTTCAGACGTGGGGACATCACGTACTACCGTCCCCAACCCAGCAATGCATCACAATCCGAGATTGATAAGTTCGCTGGAGATCTGTTCAACAGATCGAGTATGAAGCCCGGGGAAGGGGTCCAGACTATTATTGAATCGGTGGGGGGGCGTGTTCATTCCGTGGATCTGGCTGAATGGAACAGGACCCAATCCGGTTCAATAGTTTTTCATGGGAAAGAAAAATCTGGCAACTATGACTTTGATGTGATCATCGCAAACTTTGAGGGCGAATTGCGCAGGCGGTTCACGCTGGCCCACGAGCTGGGGCATCTGCTTCTCCATACCAAAGACGGAAGTGAAGCAATCATTGCTCCCAGGTTCATCTCAGCAATCGACTCACCAGGCAACTCCACCGACGACACCCGGGCAGAATGGGAAGCCAACTGGTTTGCTGCGGGTTTCCTCATGCCCGAGGATCTTTTTCGTAAACAGTGGAAAGAGTTAAATGGAAGTCTCTACCGCATGAGCGCCTTTTTTATGGTCTCCGAAAAGGCCATTGAAATTCGGCGTGGGGTGCTGGGAATTTGACTTCCACCAATGCTCCTTCCGGGGAAACCAATCTTTTTCACAACTCTCGACTCTACCTTTTTCTCAGTGCGGATATCGGCGGTTCCACAGCTTTTAAAGGACTCTTCCCAAAACCCGGCGACTCTTCCTTCTGGCTCCAGCAATTCACAGAATTTTTCAACTCCTTCCCTAAGAAACTGGCACATATCTATACAAAGTTTATTTTTCCGGAATCATTACCGACGGACCCTCCTCTGCCCTGGAAAGCAAGAGGCGATGAGATC
>JBNLFC010000315.1:0-4727 GCA_050305335.1 Leptospirales bacterium | reverse complement strand
GAAAGAGAGCGTAAGCAACCGAATCGCGGAACTGAACCATAACCTGAAAGGAGTCCAGGTAGAAATGGAGAACCTTCTGGCCCTGCAGAGCCATGGTACAGGCGAGATTCACCTCTCTGCAGACTCTTTATCCCGGGCATCGGAATGGAATCAGCTGGATCCCGAAAGAGTTGCACGTCTGACCCGTCAGTGATTCGTGGGGTGATTCCCCATGGATGCTATGGATCAAATAGAAAAACTGCCTGAACGGCTTTCCCGATTTCTCCATCGGCTGGAAGCAGCCAATCAGACGGGACGAAATATTCGCCTGATAGTGGTTACGAAAACCCATCCGCCCGAAGTCATTTCAAAACTTCTGGCAGCAGGTCACAGGGATTTCGGTGAGAATCGCCAGAATGAGGCCAGAGATAAATTTCCCCTGGTGGACATTGCAGGTCTTGCTCCGGAACAAAGACCTGTATACCACCACATCGGTCACCTGCAATCAGGAGCTGCCCGGCAGATGGCAGGTCTGTTCCACTGGGTCCATGGAGCCTCTTCTTTATCTGCACTTACTGAGCTGGGGCGGGGAGCTGAAAAGTTTGCCTCTGGCATGGAAGATTCCAGATTGGAGGAGCTATTTCCCATCCGATACTTAATTCAACTGCATCTGACAGATGATCAGACAAAGCTGGGTGGACTCACCGAATCGGAGCTTCGCTCCTGGAAGAGTTTTCCGGAGAGCCCTTTCCTGAAAATGAGTGGTTTTATGACCATTGGGCCTACCTCCCAGGATCCTGTAGAGACCCGGGAGGTTTTTCATCGTCTCTTTGAAATTCGAAATGAGCTTTTCCCTCAAGGTGAATTGAGCATGGGAATGTCTGGGGATTGGGAAATTGCTCTTGCGGAAGGAGCCACCATGATTCGAATCGGCAGTGCCATTGTGGGTGAACGTCGGGGTGCTCCCTGGAAAGCCGGGTGATTGGAATAGACTCAAAAGCCCCACTGCGGTAACATTGGTATATGGCTCTGGATCCTTCAAAACCTGCATCACAGACAAAAGTGAATCGAGGCACCGTTCTTCTGGAGAGCGGCAGTCCTACCTCGCTTCTCTGCCTGGTCCACCAGGGAGAAGTGAGTGCCGTGAATCCCTCGCACAATAATCGGATCCTCTATCGCATGGGCTCCAACTCCACGCCTGGTTTCTCTTCGATGGTTTCCGGGGAGCCCCTTTCTTGCCGCTACGTTGTCTCGCAGGATGCTGTAATCAGCAGTTTTCCGGTGCGCCGCGACAATTTCAGCAACATGATTCTGGGTAAACTGAATATGGGAATTATGGCTGTCCGCTCCCAGGCCCAGGAGATCATTGCCATTTACAATCAATTGAAGCAATACTATCAATTCATCGGTCTGGCTCAAAAACAGATGGATAATCTTGCACTGGTATTCAACAAAGCCAATCCTGCTGCGTTGAAATCTCTACAGCCCGGTACCGAATCTGTGGATCCTCTCCTGCCCCAGATCAAATTAACCGTGGATGAGTTTCAAAACAGCGGTGGCGAATTCCCCAACCCCATCTCCCGGCCATGGCTGGAAGAGGATCACAGCAGTCTCCTCAAAACCGATTACAACCAGATGCCCGATTTCGACCTGGATGAGTTTCAATTCCTGCGACGGATGCTGGCGCTGCCTGCGGATGTTCAGGCTGCTGTCTTCAAAGCGGATATTAATATTTTGCATGGATTGTCACAACGCCTTGGACGTCTCTACCAGTCCATCATTGTAGAAATCATTCAGAACCAGCATGCCATGGACGATGCGTTATCATCTCTGGTTTCCGGTGACTACAGTTATGCGGAAAAGTTCTTTTTATTCATTGAAACCATGGCCCCATCCTCGCCCGTCAGTCGCGGCGAAATGGAAGATGTGGCTCGTTTTCTCACTGCCTCCGCACGCAAGTTACTGGATGCTTATGGTAAAATCACAGGTGTACCATTTGAGAAGAATACTCCTTCCCTGAAAAAGCTGGCAGAAATGATCAGTCAGAAAGAGCCGGTGAAACAGACTTCTCAGGAATCGTCGGTCACAGCGGGAGTCGACCTGGCCGCAGTAAAGAGAGACCTGAGTGGATCTGTCTCCAAGATCATGAGCTTTGCCGGAATGTCATCCGACCAGATTCGCAGTGTCAGCAATGATCTGAAGTCTTTGCGAAAAGAGGAAAATCCCCTGGATTCGACGCCCGAGCTACGTAAGTTGCGACGGCAGGTCGCGCGCGTCTACTGGGAAACATACCAGAAATGTTTTCATAAGAACAGAGAAGCCCACGGAAACGTACCCATTCCGGTACGACTCATGCTACAGTTCGGCTTTTTCGATGATGAGTTTCTGGACGAAGAGCATCTGGCTACGCTATATAATCTGAACGACAATACTCGCGCCAAAACAGAATACAAGATTTTGCCGGCCACCGATTGGCTCCACACCGTGGCCAGTAAAGAGGAGTACCCATCCATTGATGAAATGGGATTGACCTTTTTTGAAAAGCTCAGGGCGGAATATAAAGATCAGGTATGGAAAAGAGAAAGTGATGTTCCCGACGATATTGACACTTATGAAAAACGAGTCCACTATGAAACCATCACTTTCCTGGAGCCCAATGTTCGCCTGACCAGCGGTTCACCGGCCACCTCATTTCCTGTTTTAACAAAATACCATATCACCATTCCTCTTCACCAGGCTCATGTCACGTATAAGAAAATGTCCGATGTCCTTGATCGGTTGCTCTCCATAGATTATTCGGCTTTCCACAGGGAGATGATCTACAACGACGAAAAGGCTGGAATCCTCAAAGAGTTTATCCAGCAACAGGTAATCCCCTATTTCATTATCGTACCTTCCATAGGCACAAAATTGATGATGTGGCAGGATATTTCAGGGAGAAACAAAGCCTCCCATGGAAGAATTGCTGTGCCAGCCTTTGCTACGGCTGACCTTTATACTCTCCTCATGGATGCTGTGGGCGCATTTCGCTGGGAACTCACCAAGACCATTATGGGACCAGACTGGAACAACGTATCCCAATCATCCATTACAGCAGACTACACCGACTACGTACAGTTCTATAAAAAGAATAGAGATCTTTCGCCAGAAATCAAAGAGAAGCTGGCCTCCGAGTTCAAGCGATTCCGAACAGATCGAGACAGGTATGTGAATGACTATATCAACTGGATTAAATTTGAATCGCAGGGAATTATGAAGCTCAATCGAGTCGCCAGGGCCATCTTCAACCGCCACATTCCTTTTGCAAAACCCATTCGCGACACCCTGGCCAATCAACCCGCTTTTGCCGACCTTACGGAACGACTGGGGAACATTCGCAAGAAAAAACTCAGAGAACTGGAAGTCCGGTATCGCAAATACGGTGACTATGGGGCGTTGCCCGAAGTCTTGCGTCGTACCATCGACTTTTATAAAGATTGAAGCTTCGTAAAACCTTATTTTCCCTTTTCCAGATAGGTCCGTTGAATCGAAGGCGAGGTCTTGCCTTCACTCCACAGGAAGCCTTTCTCATCCTTCCGGGTTTCTCGTGCCGCTTGATTTTTTTCGATGATTTCCCGCGTATCCTGAATCCTGCTGAGCATGGAACTGGAGCCATGATCGTTGGCCCACCTCTTCGCCTGCTCCAGCTCAAGGAGGGCTTCGCTATACCTGCCCATATCATTGAGTGCCCCGGCCAGCTGTAATCGATTCAGGGCATCGTTCGGGTGAAGCTCCACCGACTTTTTGATCTGCAAGAAGGCTTCTTGAAAAAGAGAGTTTTTCACTTCGGTCTTTTCTTCTTTGCGTGCCATTGATTGAAGGGCAAGTCCAAGATTCAGTCTGGCCTTGTAGTGATCGGGAATTTTTTTTACAACTTTGCGATAATACACAACCGCCCCAGCATCATCTCCCCGCTGACGAAGCAGATTCCCTACATTATAATATGGAATCATTTCTTGCGGATTGCAGGCGATAGCCTTGCGATAAGTCTCTTCGGCGCCCTGACGATCGTTCCGGGAATATTGAATACTGGCCAGATTATTGAGGGCACTCTCATTGCACGGGTTGAGTCTGACCACCATTGCGTAATACTTCTCTGCCTCTTCCCAACGATTCATCTTATGCAATAGAAATCCTATGCGAAACGCGATGTTTTCGCTATAAGGATTGAGTGCCAGTGCTCGTACAAGCGTCTTGAGCGCTGCTACATCATCTTCTTTTAGAGATCGTAAATAAAGCCGATCAGCCTCCTCACCGGGATGATCATGGGAGCGTGCCAGGGTTGCGCCAGACGATGGGACAGTCTTCTCATCTCTGGCCAGAATTACCCCTGACAGAAAAAAAGAAGTAAAAATAAAAGAAAACAAGAAGGTGTAGAGCACAAGAAGTTGTCCCATAGCGTTAGAACCCTCTTTATCTATATCGGAATTAGCTCTCCTCCACAAAGTATGGTTTTGTATATTCTCTCGTAATCTCCTGGGCAAGGCGTTGCCAGACGGAAGGGGAAGGACCGTCTATAAAAACCTGTTTGATCCGGGGAAAATAGGGGTGCATCTTATATAGATAGTGGGTAACTTCGATAGCACGAACGTGCTGGTCAAAACGACGGACTCGAACAAAATTCTGAATATCCATCTCTCTACGATCTTGTGGAAGATAACCAATGATCAAAAGCCTTGGAAAAAGTGCTTTTCTCGTGATATGTAGAT
>JBNLFC010000314.1:0-4727 GCA_050305335.1 Leptospirales bacterium | reverse complement strand
GGGTTGAAACATCAGATCGTGGAGAATGAGGCCGTCTATCAGCGCTGTAATGATGCGCATTTTCACATAGATTGTTTCTTTCTCCTTCTTTGTCGCTCCACCACGAATCTTTATAAGCATCTCCTGTGAGGTCCTGGAAAAGTGCTCCATCCACTTTCTGTATTCCTTCATGGTCTTTGGCATCTCACCCCTCAGAGCAGCTGCCAGGGCCTCCACAAAAACCGAGCCAAGCTGTCTCCATTGCTCGTCCAGGTGCAAACTGGCCATCAGATATTCCAGCAATGTGGCAAGAGTTGTTTCCCCGGTATGAACCTGCTCCATCCGCTGGTTGTATTCCATAAACATGGCGTCGGTAATACCGACCATTAACGCCTCTTTGCTTTCAAAGTATTCGTAAAGCGTCCCTTTCCCAAGTCCTGCCGCCCCGGCCACATCTTGCATGGTTGCAGAGTGAAATCCTTTTTGCGCAAAGACAGTCATGGCAGCATATAAAATGGCCTGCTGCCTGGCCTCTTTATCCACCGGTCTAGATGCCATATCTTTGTTTGACGAAACGAATTCTCGCCCCCTTTCTAGATTATATACTTGACCGACCGGTCGGTCAAGTAAAAAAGCAAATTTTTTCTGCGCTTCAGAAAAACAAAACCGATATGTTTCGAAATGCAACCAGGCTCCTTTTGAAGCTCAGCCTGAGAGGCGTGATGACCGAAAACTGCCTTACGATGGTCTGCGGGCTTGAGATTGTCTATATTTGCAAGATTCGGGTGAGCTTTTGCCGGGATAGTTTAAGCGTTACGGAACATAATATGACCGAGTTTTGTTTATCCTGCCTGAGCGTTGGATGAATTCCACCAAAACTAGAGTTAATAACCCGCCCATAAAGAAGCATTTAAACACAAAGCTAGCCTCCTCTTTGTATGTTCATGATTTTCCTTACAACTTCAATACCCGATAGAGATCCGATCTACGATCCTGTAAGTTCCGAACACTTCCCATATGACGTAACTCTTTCAATAAGTCCAGATCCAGATCAGAAACGAGAGTCATCTCCGTATTTGGCGTTGCCTCTGCTACAACAGCATCGTGGGGAAACGCAAAGTCTGACGGAGAAAAAATAGCGCTCTGGGAATACTGAATATCCATGTTTTCAACGTTAGGCAAGTTCCCCACGCTTCCAGTCATAACTACATAACATTCGTTTTCAATGGCTCTGGCCTGTGCGCATCTTTTAACACGCAAATAGGAGTTTTTGGTATCGGTCCAGTAAGGAACAAAAAGAATCTGCATACCTTGATCTGCCTGAATTCTTGCCAGCTCCGGGAACTCCACATCGTAGCAGATCTGAATTCCCACTTTTCCAGCATCTGTCTCGAATGTAGCCAGGGAACTGCCACCTTCGACTCCCCAGTATGCTTTCTCATCTGGAGTAATATGCAACTTCTCCTGCGACTCAAAGGTTCCGTCTCTTCGACAGAGGTAAGAGATATTAAAAAGTCGCTCGTCCCGGATGATAGGCATGCTTCCGGCAATGATGTTGATATTATAAGCCAGCGCAAAGTCGGTCATAGCTTTACGGATAGTCTCTGTATAGGTCGCCAGGTGTCGGATAGCTGCATGGGGAGAACGATCATTGGACTCTCCCATCAAAGGACCATTGAAAAACTCAGGAAACAGAATGAAGTCCGCCTTGTAACCGGCAATGGCATCGACAAAATACTCTACCTGGTTGATGACATCTTCTACCGAATTTACGCGGCGCATCATCCATTGGACAGTCCCCACGCGAATGACGGTCTTGCGAGAAACCGCTCCATGTGCTTCGTCCGATTCATAGTATATGTTGATCCACTCAAGCAGTGTTGCGTATGAACGGGATTCACGATCTTCAGGAATATAGTTGCGGAGAATCTTTCTAACGTGAAAGTCGTTGGCCAGTTGAAAACTGAGTACTGGATCATAGATCTCCGCCCTTTTGACGCGATCAATGTATTCCCGAACAGAGATGCTTGAGGCGTACTTTTCATATCCAGGAATTCTACCACCCGCGATAATGCGCCGTAGATTTAAATCTTCACAGAGCTGTTTTCTTGCATCGTAAAGACGCCGTCCCAGCCGGAGCCCACGATAATCGGGATGAACGAATAGATCCACACCATAAAGCGTATCACCGTCCGGATTGTGGTTGGTCAGATTCCCATCTGCGGTGACCTGGGCATATGTATGGTTATCACCAAATTTGCGATATTCAACAATCATGGAAATCGCTACAGCTACCACACGACCGTTGTCTTCTATGCAAAGTTGGCCTTCAGGAAAACGAGAGATCTGTGAAGCAATGGTCTCCTTACTCCAGGCACCATGCATGAGCGGATAGACCTGATCCATGATCTCTTTCAAATCTTCGTAATCATCCAGACTCAGATTCCGAAGGAGTAAGCGGTGAGCACTGATGTCGCCTCCTCCAGCAGAAGCTGCTTCGTTCTGCTTTCCCCCTGATGGAAGTTTATCAGCGTTAAAGAAAGAATCCTGCATAGTCGTTTAGAGGAATGGACGTTGTTAAACTGCGATTGAACTGATGCTTGACGGTCAGAGAAGAGCATTCAGCAAAAAGAAATCGATTTGCTGAGTCTTCCCTTCCGCTGACCGTTTGAATAGATTTTTGACTATCGTCGACGACCGCGGCCCTGGTTCTGGCCTGGTACACCATCTCGATACTCATCGTAAGCATTGCCACGATTGCCGTTTCTGTTGCCACGGCCTCCTCTATCTCGGCCTTCTTTGCTTTTGCCAGCATCGCCACTGCTAATGCGTTCTTCCAGGGGTGTATCTTCCACCACACCCGCTGCTCGAGTAAAAATCATTTTCCCGGCCGCAGTCTGGATGATGGAGGTTACATTCACGCGTACTGTTTTACTCAAAAGAGACCGACCGTTTTCCACAACAACCATGGTTCCATCTTCAAGATAGCCGATTCCCTGGTTTTCATCTTTTCCCTCTTTGATCACATCGATCAATATCTCTTCGCCGGGCAAAACGATTGGCTTAAGAGAGTTGGTAAGATTATTCAGATTGAGAACCAGGACACCCTGTAGTTCCGCAACTTTGTTCAAATTAAAGTCATTGGTGATCAACCGGGCTCCTGTTTCCCTGGCTAATCTGACCAGCTTAGCGTCGACTTCACGGATATCGGAATAATCAATGTAACTGATTTTAACTTTTACGGAACCGTGTTGCTGGAGTTTGTTGAGCATCTCAAGTCCGCGTCTTCCACGATTTCGCTTCACAGGATCGGGTGAGTCGCTGATCAACTGGATTTCACGCAAAACAAAGTTGGGAATAATGAAAGGACCTTCCAGAAAGTTGGTTTCTGCAATATCCAGTATACGACCATCAATAATGACTGATGTGTCCAGTATCTTGGCATGGTTGCCACCCTCCTGCTTATCAGAACGATAAGCGCCTCCACCCCCAAAAATCTGAAGACCGGGACGCTCGGCAAATGCATAGCCTACAAAACCGACAAAAATGGCAGGAAAAAGGTAGGAGAGGATATTCATTCCAATGAATGATAATCCTGCGGTCTGGAGTGCGGTCAGAATGATATGACCGGCAAAGAGTCCCAGTGTAACGCCTGCTGAAATTAAAAGAAGTCGTTCCGAGTTCAGGTCACTGAAGATCACGTCAAGTGATACCACAGCCATGCTGAAAAGAAGAACCGCAAGTGCTACTGTTCCGGCTACCACGTAGGTGGCACCCATATTTCCGCTCAACGTAAGAACGAATGCAATCAAAGCTGCAACAATGGATATCGCTATTTTTTTTATAAATTTCATGGCTCAAATCCGTATTATAAATTTGAGCAAATAAGGCGAAACGCAACGAAGAGCTTCCTCTTTCTCCAGCAATCAAATAAGGTTCGTGCCTACTATAAAATAATAAACATCAGGCAAGGACCTCAGAAATGATATTCCCGGCCTCCTCCAGGTTAATCTCCCGCGACAGAGCAATCTCGCTGGAGATGAGATTATATGCAGATTCGTATAGACGACGCTCCATTAAAGAGAGCTCCTTATCCTTGGCCCGTTTGTAGAGGTTTCTGCAGACCTCCGCAACGGAATAGATGGAACCAGACTTGATCTTGTTCATGTTATTCTGATAACGTATTTTCCAATCTTCCTCAGTATCTACTTCATCCTTGCGCAGTAGATCCAGGACTTTTTTTACATCCTTCTTTTTAATGATGGGGCGAATCCCGATTTCACGGGCGTTCTCCACAGGAATCATGACCTTCATTTTACTGTTACTCAGTTCCAGGATGTAACACTGTTTTCGTTTACCAAGAATAACCTGTTTTGCAATTGTATTGATCTGACCGACGCCATGCATGGGGTATACAACATACTCCCCCACTGAGAACTCTTCAGCCCCCTTTTTAGTCTCCTCTGCACCGACGGATTTTTCCCTGGAAGTATCACTCCCTTTTCTGGGGCTCTCCTTCACCTTTTCCCGGGCTGAGGCGGTAGTCTTTTTCTCTTTTTTTGGCGTCTCTTTCTTTTGAGTCGTCTTTTTTGCTCTTATTGCTGGCATATTCCGACCATTATAGCTCAGTGTAAAATCTCACCTCCGTTGTGACACTGTCAAGTGAAAATCATCCAAATGAATATTCCAGGTAACATTCAATATTTACAGATAGTACAACTTACTTATCATTTACACCTGACCGGAAG
>JBNLFC010000313.1:0-4752 GCA_050305335.1 Leptospirales bacterium | reverse complement strand
TAACGAAAATCTCCTTAGAACTCATTGCAAAGAAAACAGGAGAGTCACCTTTTCCCCCTTTTTTTACCTGTCGGTTTGGCCGGGAAAGATGCTGAAGCTCCTTTCTTTGCTCTCCCCGCACGGGTGGCTGTAACGTTCTTATCCAGCTTTTTAATCGGTTCGGTCCGGGATGCTCTGCGTTCCCCCGATTGCACTTGATATGCCTTATACCAGCCATCCCAGAACTGCGCCTCTTCCCGATCTTCTTCATCCAGAAGAGGATCAGTCAATTTTAACAAAATGGACAGGACCTCACTCATCATCTCCTCTCCCTCCCCTTCAGGCAGAAAAAAAAGAGTATCTGTCTGGCCCGGCTGGACAGTCAAAGCCGGATATCGTTGCATTATTAAAATCAGGTGAGGCGGTGGTATACGAAAATGCTCACCAGCCTTAAAGCAGATTCTGGGTTTATCCTCTTCATAAACAGATTCAAACCCACCACGAGAGGCAATGGTACGGATCTTTTCCAGCAGAATGAAAACTCGTGCTGCCGGAGGAGCCGTTCCAAAACGATTCTCCATTTCGGAAGCAATGTGAACCACCTGGTGAATTCCGGATGCGGCTTCGTAACGTTTGTAGAATTCGATTCTCTGGCGCACATCGACAATATAATCTTCCGGAATAAAGAAATCGGATTTGAGATTGATGGCGGTCCTCACGTCCGCCTCCACTTTTTCCCCTTTGTAGCGGCGAACCGCCTCATCCAGAAGCTTTACATATAACTCGTAACCTACTTCGACGATATCGCCGGACTGCTCTCGCCCCAGAACATTTCCAGCACCCCTGATCTCAAGATCACGCATGGCAACTTTAAATCCGCTTCCCAGCTCCTGGTATTCAAGAATGGTGTTAAGTCTTTTCTGGGCCGTTTCCGTGAGAGCTCTCTTTTCAGGGAAAAAGAGATATGCATATGCCTGTCTATTAGACCTTCCCACACGACCACGAATCTGATAGAGCTGAGCCAGGCCGAAGGTATCGGCACGATCGATGATGAGTGTATTCACGTTAGGCATATCAATGCCGCTTTCAATGATGGTTGTGGTCACCAGAACCTCATAACGTCTTTCTAGAAAATCCAGAAGTACATCCTCGATCTGGTCATCTTCCATCTGGCCGTGGAGTACGGCAAAGGAAAGGTCGGGCATAAGGGAACGCAGTCTCTCTGCCACAATATGTATGGTCTCTACGCGATTGTGAAGGTAAAAAACCTGGCCACCGCGTTCTACTTCACGTCGAATGGCTTCCGTAAGAATGGGTTCCGAATCCTCCATTACATAGGTTCGCACAGGCAGACGATCCTGAGGTGGAGTCTGTATGATCGACACATCGCGTATTCCCACAAGAGACATATGGAGTGTGCGAGGGATGGGCGTGGCAGTTAGTGTCAAAACATCTACAAGCTTTTTCATATTTTTAATAGCTTCTTTTTGAGCGACACCGAAACGCTGCTCTTCATCAACGATCAAAAGACCCAGATTTTTCACATGCATATCTCTGGCCAGCAGAGCGTGGGTACCAATCACGATATCCACCTCGCCCTCTCGAAGGGATCGTTTAACGCCATTTATCTCGCCACGAGTGCGAAAACGAGAAATCCAATCTACCTTGATGGGATAATCTGTAAAGCGTTGGGAGAAATTTCGGTGATGCTGCATGGCCAGAATGGTGGTAGGTGCAATAAAAATCACCTGGCGACCGGACATCACGGCTTTGAATGCGGCGCGTATGGCCACTTCGGTTTTGCCATAGCCCACATCTCCACAGATCAGTCGATCCATGGGTCTTACAGACTCCATATCTCTTTTGACGGATTCGATAGCCGCCAGCTGATCCGGGGTTTCACTATATGGGAACTCCGACTCAAACTCATCCTGCCATGCTGTGTCCTCCGGGAAGGCAAGCCCTTGCTGGCTCATTCGAATGGCGTAGATTTTGATCAACTCCTGAGCAAACTCCTCTACTCGCTTTTCTACGCGCTCCTTCACTTTTTTAAAAGAGGCCTTACCCAGAGAGTCCAGTTTTGGCGACTCCATGGGAGACGCATACTTTTGCACCAGGGATATCTGATCTAGCGGTACATAAAGGCGGTCATCATCGGCATATTCCAGCACCAGAAAATCCCTTTCTCGCCCGGCAGCCTTGACCCTTTCCAGGGAGTGAAACTGACCAACACCATAGTTCACGTGAACCACGTAATCGCCCTCTTTCAAATCCAGAAAACTTTCAATGGGTGAGGATGCCGATCCCTTGAAGCGTCGATTGCTGCGGTAAGATCGACCGAAAAGATCGGTATCACTCCAGATATACAGTTGAGCATCCGGCAGTGCGAATCCTTCCTGTAGACTCCCCTTTACAATCCACAGACCGCTTTTCTGGTTGAGATCCGGCAACAAGGATGTCTTTTCACTATCGTCTACGGTAACAGGGATCCCCTCTTCACTACGAAAGATTCCGGCAATACGACGAACCTGTGCAGGATAGGGAGAAGTAATCAGCACCCGGTTCCCCTTTTGAAAAATATCCAGAATGCTCTGGCGGATATCGCGTATGCGTCCACGAAACCTGGGCGGAGATTCCAGATTCCATCTTCTGGCTGGCGGTGCTCCGGCCGCTGCGTCAGTCGAATCCGGAACCTCCCGATTGCCGGAAGCGAATCCTGTGGAGCTGAGATTCAATCTTCCGGAGATCCCGTTAAAAACAAGAGGCGTTTCCATCAAAAGAGCCTGAGGAGGAAGCGCATATTTTACGCTGGACTCTTCTGCATGTAGTTCATTGAACTCACGCCAGATCCGCTCTACGCGGGTCTCTATACGATCGGGATTGATCTGAACGAGAATTGTATCATGCTGGAAAAAAGAGGCAAGACCTACGCCTTCCATCACCAGAGGAAAAAGCTCTTCAACGCCCGGGTGCAGTAGCTGGTTAAGCTGGAACTCGGTAATCTTCGCCTCTGGCGGGGTGGTTGATTCTGCATCATCTTCGCCGTAATCCTCACCGGATGTCAAACTGGCGTCTACCCAGACAGGAAGCTCTATGGACCGGTTCTCATTCTGGTCCCGTAAAGCGATGAGTTGATTTATGAGATCCCGGCTATTCCCGGGATCTAGAATCACCTCGCATGCTGGCAATACCATGGCACGATCCACACTCCCCATAGCCAGTTGTGAATCCGGATGAAAAGTTCGGATGCTTTCAATCTGATCATCGAAGTAGTCCAGACGCAACGGATCGGAAAGGTTGGCTGGAAAGAGATCCAGAAGTTCTCCTTTTCTGGTAAAATCGCCCGGCACTTCTACTCTGTCTACGCGAGTGTAACCCATAGCGACCAATCTTTCCTCAACGGTACGCGGAGGGATTTCCTGGTTCACAAATAATTCCAGAGAGTTGCCGGCGAAGGTTGCGATAGGCGGCATTTTTCTAATCAGAGCGTCAATGGAAGTGACTGCTACTACCTTCTCTCCGGAAATGATGCGATAAAGAGCCGGAATGCGTTCCGCCGTAATATCGCTGCTCCAGCCCGAGAAATCGTATGGAATAGCCTCGTAACCGGGAAGATATAGAATTGAGCCAGCGTCGATAAAACTCTGCAACTCCGCGCTCAAGGTTTCGGCTTCCAGGTTGGAAGACGTGACCACCACCATGGAAGTTTGCGATTCCATCTTAGAAAGCGCGGCAATGAAAAAGCCACAGGAACCGCCGGGAATCCCCTCCAGACTCAGATTCTTGCCCGATTCCTTCCAGGGCTTCTCTAGAGTTTGCTGTATGTAAGAATCAATAATACTACGCACCGAAAAAATCCTTTCCAATGGGCCTCAAACACCCGGACACCATGGATCCATCTGGTGGTTCCTGGAAACAAGGCCTTTTTCGCAGTGGCATGAAATTCTGAAAATTTGTCTGGCCTGTCTTCGGATGGGATCGAATCCTGCTTCATGACATTGGGCAATTCCGGCGGGTAGAACTTTTCTCCATAGAGTAAATATTGGAATATGAAAATGGCAGGATATTTACCTTTAAGATATCCGGCATTTGTCCATTTGCGATCTCCATTGAATTCAAATATAAGTTGCCAGAGGATTTTCCAGTGCAACAGCAATCCAGCGCACAAAGCGGGCCGCGTCGCTGCCGTCAATGAGCCTGTGATCATAGGTCAAAGATAAGGGAAGTATATGACGTGGCTCCAGGTTCCCTTTTACGTATACCGGCGTTACAGCGATTTTTCCCACACCCAGGATCGCAGACTCCGGATAATTCAGCAGTGGTGTAAAATGTGTCGTCCCCAGGGGGCCCAGAGATGTCAACGTTATACATCCTCCTTTCATCTCGTCAGCACTCAAGTGGCCACTTCTTGCCTTTTCCACCATTTTCTTTAAATTCTCCTGGACCACTGCTAACCCCATTCTGTCAACCTCCCGCAAAACGGGCACCATAAGACCTGTAGATGTATCCACGGCAATTCCAACATGATAGTATTTACGATGAACGATGCGATTGTTGCGCAGATCAATGGATGAATTGAAGCGCGGGAACTGGTACAGAGCCAGTGCCAGAATTTTTATCAATATTGCATTCAAGGAAATGGTAAACGATGGATCTGTAACTCCTGGCATCTTCTCTTTTCGCCACTGCTCCAGCATGGTCACATCCGCATTGTCAAATTGTGTGACCTGTGGAACAAGCGTGGCTGAAAGAGTCACATTCTCCGCTATATGT
>JBNLFC010000312.1:0-4787 GCA_050305335.1 Leptospirales bacterium | reverse complement strand
CTCTTCCGATCTTTTGCAAGAGTTCGAGTGCATCACCAACCGTGGTGACATCTGCCTCGATCAATGCTTTTTCGGCACGTGTCCCCAAAGACATGGCGTCTACCGTAAGATTGACGGGAGTGGATTTTACTTCCTGTTCTTCCTCTTCGACTTTATATGGCTCAGAAGCTCTATCATGCGGGTGATGGACCGCTTTCCTTCAAACCCATTCCCGGTGATTCTAAGTGGGAGTTTGTTTTTGGCATTGGCGACTATCGATTTGAATGATCCTGTTCAGGATGTTTCAGTCCGGCGTGCGTCCCGTACGTCCTTTCATGGACAAATCCAGTCTGCGGTCGAAAAGCTATGAACCGCTCCGATTCCAGGAAAGGGGAGGCATTGCACTCTTCCAGTCTCAGCCGTCTTCTCCGTTACATGCTTCGCTACAGACTGCGTGTATCCCTCGGAGTTGCTTTTTCTTTGCTCGCTTCCATCGCAAATCTATTCTCCATAACTGCATTTATTCCGGTGTTTGATAGCCTGGGCGAAGCAGAACACATTCAGATCTTTAATGTGGGGAACGAGGAGAGGGAAGTATATCAAAAGTACACTGGAGGCGAACCAGTCCGCTTTTATGAAAAACTTTCTGCTGAATGGACCGGTCTTCGTCTACAAGCCAATGCAATGACCGAAGGATACACTCCCCGAGAAGTGATACTCATGATATCGGCAGCCATTCTTCCTCTCTACTTCCTTAAGCTTTTGAGCGTCACACTGGGTATCTTTTTCATTGGAACTGCGGGTCTGCTTGCTGTAAGGGATATTCGTGAAGATCTATATATAAAAATGAATCTGCTGGGAATGGACTATTTCTACAGGGAAAAAACCGGTATGATCATGAGTCGCATCATTAATGATGCGGAACTGATCGGCCGATCTCTCTCCACGGAGTTCAGTGAATCGGTTACCAATGTCTTCTATATTGTCACCCACATCTTGCTTCTGGCTTTGATTGATTGGAAAATGCTTCTGGCAACACTGCTTCTGGTACCGATCGTAAGTATGCCCATGGGGAAAATTGCCAGAAAAATTCGATCCATCACCAACCATCAACAGGAGTGGCTGGCCCAGATGGGGGGGCATGTGCAGGAAATCATCAGCGGAATTCGTGTGATTCGTGCTTTCTCCATGGAGCGATTTGAAAAGACAAGATTCAAAAAAATAAATGAAAATCTATATCGGAACACCTTCGATCAGCATTACATTTATCAGGTGGGGCCTGCGGTAACCGAATTCCTTGCTACGGCCATTGTTCTGGGATTTCTCACCTGGGGGGCCTACAGCATTGCCGGGGGGGAGCTTCGTCGCGGATTGTTTTTCGCCTTTTTTGTCACTCTAGTTTTTATTATGCGCCCTTTGAAGCAGATTTCGGTCATGACCAACCTCTATCATACGGCCGTAGCTGCAGCTGAACGGATTTTTCAAATTCTCGATCTCCCTCCGGGAAGCGAGGAAGATCCCGATCCACGTCCCTTTAAAACAGTACACAAAAATATTGCGTTTAAACATGTCGGCTTTCGCTATCCCTCTAGCGATCATGCGGCTCTTTCGGACATTGATCTGGAAGTGAAAGCGGGAACTACGATTGCGTTTGTGGGTAGTTCCGGTGCGGGCAAATCCACTTTAATGGATCTGATTCCCAGGTTTTATGATGTTACCGAAGGCAGCCTGGAAATTGACGGCCTGGACATTAGAAGATACAATCTCAAGCAGCTGCGTCGAAACATTGGTGTGGTGACACAGAATATTTTTCTTTTCAATGCTACTATTCTGGAGAACATCTCATACGGTCGCGACGATTTCTCATATGAGCAGATTCTGGAGGCGGCTAGAGCTGCCAATGCACACGAATTTATAGAACTATTGCCACAGGGGTATCAGACACCTGTGGGGGAAAGAGGTGTGATGCTTTCGGGAGGACAACGACAGCGAATTGCCATAGCCCGATCGCTGTTGCATGATCCACCCATTCTGATTTTCGATGAAGCGACCTCCAATCTTGACAATGAGAGCG
The DNA here is from genome assembly GCA_050305335.1 of Leptospirales bacterium. GTDB lineage: Bacteria > Spirochaetota > Leptospiria > Leptospirales > Leptonemataceae > JBNLFC01. The sequence continues at coordinate 2,734 of JBNLFC010000312.1, read as the reverse complement.
AAATGTTAATCCAGCAGGCAATGGAGCGTTTGAGCAAAGGCCGGACAGTTTTTATTATAGCTCATCGTCTTTCCACCATCTACAGAGCCGATACGATTGCTGTAATGGAATCGGGAAGAATTGTGGAGATGGGTAATCACACTGAATTGCTGGAAAAAGAGAGCCGTTACAAAAAACTTTACGAACTCCAGTTTTCACGGTAGAGCCATTTTTAAACCGCCCATGGTTTTGAGATGAGCTTTTAAAATGCATACAAAGCGAACCCTCGAGAGGGATCCATTCTGATCAGGGAGAAATGCACTGAATATAAATCATAGAATCTTGTGGGAAAACGTCGGGAAGGGTGTTCCCGGAAAAAAGTCCATTTTCGCCCCCGGACTTATGGAGCGGATTTATCTTGCCATCCATCGCTACAACTTTCGGAGACGATTACAAAATCAGGTATGCTTTGCCAATCACTATGTAATATCTGTGGGAAATCTTTCCGCGGGAGGAACCGGGAAAACTCCGGCTGTAATTCTAATAGCCAATGCTCTTAGCAAAAAAATCGTCCGTCGAAAGATGCCTCCACCTTTGATCGTTCTTCGAGGCTATGGAGGCTCTCTCTCATCTCGAGGAGGTCTTTTACGCGACGGGGATCGTACATCTCCGCTTCTTATGAACGCCCGCGAGGCTGGCGATGAAGCAATTTTGCTGGCAGGCCGAACCGATGCGCGCATTGCCATCGGTCGCAATCGAGCGGAGGTTATACGACGTTTTGGAGGCAACTCGCCTGTTGTAATTCTGGACGATGCTTTTCAAAATCCCTCCATTCACCATGATCATGATCTGGTTTTAATTGATGTGAGTCGTCCGGTGGAGGAGTGCCATCTTTTTCCCACGGGTCGGTTTCGTGAGGGGCCCGAATCCCTGTCCCGCGCTGATTCTGTAATTTTCACGCGAGTGGACCAGGTGCCGGACTATCGAGTGAGGGAGTGGCGTCGAATCGTTGAAAGATATGCTCCGGCGGTACCGATTTTTGAATCGAGCCACCATGTGGAGGGTATTGAGCCGCCCCTTTCTCTGGATTCCCCCGTGGGGGCTTTTTGCGGAATTGGCAATCCCGAGGCTTTCCGCCTTTCGGTTGTCAGGTTGGGCTATTCCATAGCAGAATGGAAGGTTTTCCCCGATCACAAAAAACCGGGGGGTCGCTATGTCGGACAAATGTTTGATGGCAGTCACCTCCACTGGATTACAACCGAGAAGGATCTAGCCAGATGGCACGGGGACGTTGCTTTTACGGATCGAATTCAAAAAAGAGTTCACACAATGAGAATTGCCCTCAAATTAAAGGGCGGTGAGACCCCTCTGATGGACAGGATCATCCCTGATTCACTCTGGAAGCGCTTTTCCGGACGGGTGTTGTGATTGACATGGAAGGGCGGTTTATCAGCCTGCCAATGAGGTGAAAGCCCTTTCACCCGAGGATTTAAGTTGCAGCTTCTGGTCGTAATCATCTTTATTATTGCAATCACCTTGAACGCCACGGCCAATGTTTTGATCAAGGCCTCCGCTCTAAAAAAGGATGGCTCTGGCGTGGAGGGTTTGATCAGAGGTATGGTTTCCAATCCCTTTATGATTCTGGGGGTCATCTCTTTCGGCCTTGCACTGGTGGCCTATCGGTATGTATTAAATCAGGGGATCAAAGTGAGTGCGGCCTATCCTGTGATGACCACGGCCGGATACGCAATCGTGATTCTGGCCTCGAAAGTATTTTTTGGTGAAACCTTAAACTTTATTCAGTGGATTGGCATAGGTCTTCTAATCATCGGGCTCTGGTTGATTTCCTCTCAGATGACCGCTTTGCCATGAACAGGCCGCTTTCGGGTCTGTCAGGTTGTAATAGTTAAGTAGGATTGATTATTCGGAGATTATCCCTCATGAGAGAACAGGCAACAGCACAGGAAACATCTACCCGGGAGTGGAGCGACGATCCATCTTCCCATGATTACTTCCCGAAAGACGGCTCCAGTGCCGAAGAGATTTTTGGTGGAAACACCGGTATTACATATCGCGACTATTTGATCCTGCCGGGATTCATAGACTTCAATCCCGGTGAGGTAGATCTGGCGTCTCGACTCTCCAGGGATCTGAGCATACAGGTGCCCATGGTTACCTCTCCCATGGATACGGTGACTGAAGACCGTATGGCAATTGCCATAGCTCTCATGGGTGGAATCGGAATCGTTCATTATAACAATACAATTGAAAAACAGAGAGAACTGGTGCAGAAGGTAAAGCGTTACAAGAACGGTTTTATCACAGATCCCATTGTTCTGGGTCCAGAAAACAGCATTGCAGATCTGGATCGGATCAAGTCCAGATATGGTTTCTCGGGTATCCCGATTACAGAAGATGGGACAAGAAACTCGAAGCTGATCGGGATGGTAACCAATCGAGATGTGGATTTTGAGAAGGATCGTACGCTCCACCTCAGGGATGTAATGACTACGGATCTGATTCTCGCTCAGGAAGGTGTGGGTTTATCGGAAGCCAACGATATTCTAAAGAAATCCAAAAAAGGCAAGCTTCCCATTGTAAATGAGAGAGGTGCACTGGTTGCACTTGTGTGTCGCTCTGACCTGAAAAAACACAGAGAGTTTCCGCTGGCCTCCAAGGATTCCCGCAAACGTTTGATGGTGGGTGCTGCCATTTCCACCAAACCCCAGGGTGTGGATCGACTCCATGCTCTCAT
>JBNLFC010000311.1:0-4798 GCA_050305335.1 Leptospirales bacterium | reverse complement strand
GAATGGATACTCCGATGGGAACCATGTAGAACTGAGGGTCATTGATCCGCAGCTCTTGCCAGAGAAGTATCAGCGCTTCATTCACAATGCAGGCAGAAAGAATGCCATGGACCGTTGTGCTGGCGGGTCTCAGTATCCTGACCGGAACTGTTATCTCCTATCTTTACAATAAGCGTCGATTGCCGGCCGGTATTATGGGGCAATTTTTGCTGGACTTGCAGTTTTTTTTGCCGGGGCTGCCCGCATATTTCCTTCTTTTCAGATGATTGCCCGAAAGACGCGGAAAACTTCGGAGTGTCGACTCGAATCACCTGAAAATATCAAGAGATGCAGGTGAAAAAAAGTATCAACGGTAGGTCAGGGGAAAAAAATCAGGTAATAAGAACTCATCTCAATACGCTGCGTTCTATCTTAGAGAATATAATACGCATGAGAAACCTTCTATGGAAACGTAAGGCCCTCTTGTTGGTAGTTTTTACTGCAGTTTTGCCTATGGCCGAATTGATATTGCGGGTCGTTCAATATCCCTCCCTTCAATATTATAGAAATATAAAACTTCTTCATCAGTACAATGCCAGCTATCTCGTGGGGTTAAAGGAGAACCAGAATCTATATATCAAACATTTCAATGGCTCATGGGAGGGACGTTTTACGACCAATTCTCTGGGTTATCGTGGGAGTCGTGAGGTTATTCCCGGAACGCCACAGATAGTATGTCTGGGTGACAGCATTGTGATGGGCTTTGGAGTCTCTGATAGCCAGACTTTCTGTCATTTGCTTGATGGAATTGTCCTGAATCAAAGGCGTTACCAGAGCCAGAATCTCGGTGTGGATGCATTCGGCTCCAGAGGATCATACCTGCGGTTGACAGAAGCTACGGCGCGTCTACCTTCCATTCGCATCGCCCTTTTTTTTGTATCTCCCAATGATTTTACGATCCCGGAAGAGTTGCGAAGGCAGGGAATTCTTCCTGACGACGAAAACGAAGCACTTCATCTGCATGATGAAGATTTTCAGCGAAACTTTCATATCCAATTTGAAATGACACGCTATTCCTATCTCTTGCAGGCACTGAAGCTTTCTTATGAACAGTTGAAGCTGAAATGGTTTATGAACAAACGCAATGTTGCTGAAGAACTGAATCAGGCTGGTATGGGTCCAGGTTTTGAGTTGCCTGAACGGGGCGGTCAATTGCTGCGCTATTTACGCCAATCTTTTCAAAAGAAGAAAAAGCCGATTCCCTGCGAAAGGTCCGGCAAGAACGGAGGTAGCCCTTATGGGGCTAATCCAGAAGATGTGCATTCACGTAACTACATACTATCACACAGAAAACTCTATTGCCCACAGGCATTGCCTGCAAATCTGAAGTGTATGGACGCGCCATCTGAAGCTACCCAGCTGCCTCCGTTGCCGGAGGTGACAAGAAGTGCGTATGATGATTTGATTAAGTTGAGCAAGGAAAAGGGGTTTACTCTGATTCCTGTCTTTTTGCCGATACAGAACGAAGAGATTCGCTGTCTTTCAGTGAACAGATATCATTCGCTGGGGAACTATTCTATTCGGGCGGAAGCCTATTTTAGAAAAATGAATATTCCATACATCGATCTCTCTCCATTTGCCAGTGAAATGTGCGGTGAGCCGCTTCTTGAAAATCACGGCGCATATCGTCCTTCCCGTGTGGAAGATTATTATATTCCGGGAGATGGGCACCTGACTGTTCCCGGGAACGCATGGGTTGCTCGAAATTTGAAAAAAGAACTGGAAAAGATGGCCAGATACAATGCTTTTTAATTCTGTACATTACTTCATATTTGCGCCACTGGTCATTGGTTTTTATTTTGTTCTTCCCGAAAAAGCTAAGCGTTGGTGGATGCTTCTAGCTTCTCTCTACTTTTACGGCATTTTTCGTATAGCCTTTTTATTGCTCCTTTTTCTTTCGGTGACTTTTACTTATATTGCAGCAATCGGTATTGAAGATCATCACAACCGCAAAGTAAAGGGCGCGTTTCTCATTCTGGCTATTGGGGTAAATCTGGGCCTTTTGTATGTTTTCAAGTATCTTGACTTTTCATTGCGCGCTTTCAATGCGCTTGGGCAGTTAACGCCCTGTTCTCCTTTTTACGCTCAAGCCGTGGGGATTCTTTTACCTCTCGGAATCTCCTTTTTTACGCTTCAGTCTATTGCATATGCCGTGGATGTTTACCGGGGAGAACTTCGCGCTACCAGAAACATTGTAGACTATACATTATTTATTAGCTTTTTCCCACAGCTGGTTGCGGGTCCCATTATGCGGGCCAAAGACTTGATGCACCAGTTCCAGGAGAAACACCCTTTTCAGGTGGAGAATCTGAAAGCCGGTCTGCTTCTCATCGCTGCTGGCATCTTTAAAAAAACCTTTGTAGCTGATCGAGCAGGGGAACTTGTGGACACTGTTTTCCAGAATCCTTCCCAATACGACTGGCTGACCATGTGGATCAGCGTTTTTTTACACACTCTTCAGATTTACGGTGACTTTTCAGGTTACTCCGATATCGCCATTGGTACCGGCAAAATACTGGGCTTTCAAATACCTTTGAATTTCGAACGTCCACTCCTGGCGGAAAGCGTCACCGACATCTGGCGCAGATGGCATATTTCCCTCTCCACATGGCTGAGGGACTACATTTATATTCCGTTAGGAGGCAGTCGTGTCAGCCCGTTTCGTTCTTACATGAATCTGGCAATTACCTGGCTTGTCGCGGGCATCTGGCATGGTGCCGACTGGACCTTTCTGCTATGGGGTCTTGTGAACGCAGTGGCTATCATGGGGGAGCGCGTTTTGTTCCGTTCCAGGTCATTGAAAAGCGTCTATTTTAAGCTCCCGCGGTTTCTACGTTCTTTCTATGCCGTGGGTGTTTTTTCTTTTGCCCTCTTCTTTTTTCGTGCCCACCCTGTTGCTGGATTTCATGAAGGATATCAGGTCTCATTTTATATGATCATGAGGGCTTTTACGTTTGCACCCGGGGAGTTACTCTTGCCAGCCGTTCCGGTGATTCTTCTCACACTGATTCTTCTTTTGCTCGAATCTGCGCAAGAATGGTCTATGGAATGGATGAAGAGATTGGAGCAAAACCGGGTTATTCCCTGGGTTGCCGCATCCGCACTGATTCTTGTTTCCGGTATTGTCTACTCGGTGAGCGTATCGCCTCAGTTCATCTATTTCCAGTTTTGATGAAAGGCCCCCATGAAAGGGGGCACTGGTTCCGCCAGATTATGTTCCCTTTTTTTGTCGGGTGGCTGCGGAAGAGTTCCTTGACTATTATGTGGGTGATGGTTGTCCGATTATAAAAAGAAGACCTGGAGCTGCTTTCTGGGTGGCATTATCTTGCTTTTAAGGAAAAGGCGTGCTCAAGGATATGGTCCAGATATGAACACGGGAAGCGATGGTTACGGTAAGGAGTGGAGTGAAAAGCGGTTGCCAGAATTGATGGATCGACTCCTTGCCACGTACGGTGAGGAGAAAGGGCTCAATAAGGTAGATTGCAACAATTTGCCACAGATTGCCCGGCTCTATGAAATTCTGGATCAGCTTTTTGAAATCCTGTTCCCGGGTTTTCGGGGGCAACACTCGATTACAAGATCTAACCTTACCTACCACATTGGCTCACTCATTGATCAGATCTACACAAATCTTTCGGAAGAGGTGGATCGGGCGATTCGCTATGACTGCAGGATCAAGCAGTGCGATGCCTGCCACTCGGGACATGATGCCACAAGCGCTGTTACAGAACTTCTGGAGTCATTACCCGGAATACGTGAAATCCTTATGACCGACGTTCAGGCTGCCATTGATGGAGATCCGGCTGCCAGGAGTTTTGACGATGTGATTCTCTCCTACCCCAGCATTGATGCCATCTCCACGTATCGCCTTGCTCACGTACTTTACAAGATGGGAATACCGCTGATCCCCAGAATCTGGTCCGAGCGTGCCCATTCCAGGACAGGCGTGGATATCAATCCCGGCGCTACTATTGGTCACTCGTTCTTTATTGATCATGGTACGGGAGTAGTTGTAGGCGAAACTGTTCAGATCGGAAACCATGTATCCATATATCAGGGTGTGACCCTGGGTGCCCTGGCGCCGGCCCATGGTCAGCGTCTGGCCGGAAAAAAAAGGCATCCCACTATAGAGGATAACGTAATCATCTATGCCGGCGCAACTATTCTCGGTGGTAAAACAGTGATCGGTGAGGGGTCTATCATCGGTGGCAATGTGTGGCTGACCGGCAGTGTTCCTCCCAGAACCCGTGTTCATGTGGCAGACCGTGATTTGCTCTTCAGTGAGAACGTTCCGGGCCTCCGGCGAAACGGCGGTGACGTTATGATGGAAGGAGAAGGCGAAAAAAAGGAGAAGACACCCGTCAAACGTATTCGCCATCGCTTAGCGCAGGGTGAATGATCCATGGACCGGTTCACCGGGCGAGCGTTTATCTCTTCTTCCCTCGTTTCCGGACATTTTGGACCGGTGGAGGGGATGGAGATGGTTCATTGGTGTTGATATCCGGCGCGTTCAAATAATATAATTTCTTTGCCTCCATTGGTTCACCGGGTCCACAATGTCCCTTCCATGCGTATTTGCCTGATTTCGGTAGATACTCTCTATCAGTGACCTGAAATCCATATTTTTGACCCTTTTCTACTCTGCAGAGGCCCACACCCTGGGCGGCTGAATGCAAAATGACAAACTCTATAAAGTACTCACCAGGAGCCAGCCAGAGTTCATCCACCTGAATCATGGGGCTTCCCATAATCCAGAATC
>JBNLFC010000310.1:0-4821 GCA_050305335.1 Leptospirales bacterium | reverse complement strand
CATTTCATCAGGACCTATGATGTTCCCATTGGGTTCAATTAAGCCGCAGCTTACAACTTATGCAGCAACAGGAAGGCGCGGGCGATGGGTTACGGATAGATGGCTCACCGGCAATAATGATTCGCTCAACAACTCAACCGAATCGGCCGGTGATATAATCTTCCGTCAGACGATTTCCCGGGTTGGTAAAGATTTTAAAGGTGGTGTCATACTCCACCATTTTTCCCTGGTAGAAGAGCGCTGTATAGTCTCCAATGCGGGCCGCCTGTTGCAGGTTATGCGTTACTATCGCAACGGTATAATCCTGCTTTAACTCTACAATCAGCTCCTCGATTTTCCTGGTAGAGATAGGATCCAGAGAAGCTGTGGGTTCATCCATCAAAAGCACTTCGGGTTGCATAGCAATAGCTCGCGCAATGCACAACCTTTGCTGCTGACCTCCCGAAAGAGAGAAGGCGCTATCTTTCAGCTTGTCTTTCACCTCGTCCCATAAATAGGCTTTCTTCAGAGCCACTTCTACCAGTTCAGACAGGTCTGCGCTATAGCCATTGATCTTCGGACCCAGGGCAATGTTATCATAGATCGACTTGGGGAAAGGGTTGGGACTTTGAAACACCATACCTACCCGAAGACGGACTTCCACCGGGTCCACCCTGCGCTGATAGATATCCTCGCCAGATAGCAATATTTTTCCATCCATGCGACAACCCTGAATAAAATCATTCATTCTATTCAGACTACGAAGTACCGTGCTTTTTCCACAACCGGAAGGTCCAATGAACGCGGTAATCTTATTAGCAAAAATGCTCATTGTTAATTCTTTCACCGCATGAAAATCATCATAATAGATGTTTACACCTTCCATCTGAAAAACCGGCTTCAGCTCTGGATTACCATCCGACTGATTTTCATTGCTAATCAGATCCCTTGAGATGGAAATGCCTTTGCGTTCCTGGTTTTCTTTTTCTACTTCACCAATTAATTCACTCATAGCCAGCCTGTTCATACATCGCGAAATGCTGCGATTGGAGTTACTATCACCTGTTCATTTTGCTCATTTTCTTATGGTAGTATCCACGCATCAATATTGCAAGAGCATTCATAGTTAAAAGTATTACAAGAAGCACAATGATGCCAGAAGCCGCAAGGCTATGAAATTCTCGCTGGGGCCTTGCTGTCCAGTTATAGATTTGTATGGGCAGAACCGTAAAACTATCCATTACTGAAGTTGGCACAAAAGCTACAAAGGAAAGCGCTCCGATCATAATCAATGGAGCGGTTTCTCCTATAGCACGACTCAAGGCAAGTATGGCCCCCGTCAGCATACCAGGAATAGCCATGGGCAGCACTTCATAGCGGATTACCTGCCATCGGGTCATACCAATTCCGAATCCAGCCAGTCGAAAGGAGTCAGGTACGGAACGGAGTGATTCCTGAGCCGCAATGGTGATAATTGGTAATACCACTAGCGCCATGGTCAAGGATCCCGCCATTACACTTCTTCCCATTCCCATAAAACGAACAAATAGAGTCAGCCCGAGAATTCCATATACAATAGAAGGGACACCTGCCAGATTTTGAATATTCAACTTGATAAAACCAATCAAGCGGTTCTTCCTTGCATACTCTTCCAGATAAATAGCCGCACCTACTCCCATGGGAATGGCAAAAGCGGCGGTCAGAAACATGCTCCAGATAGTACCCGCAATAGCAGAAAGGATCCCCGCCTTCGCCGGGAACCTGGAAGGATAGTTGGTAAGAAAACTGATTCGCAAATTTGGCCAGCCTTCCGAAAGGATGTTCGATAGCAATACCGCAAGAAAAAAGAGAGCCGACAGATTGGCAAGAAGTGTAAACATGAGAAACGCAAATCCGTAAATCTGATAAAGACGCTTGCGGGATATCATCAGTAGACCTCGCGAAACCGACGCACGAAACGCGCAGCAAGAAAATTAAACAAGAATGTGATTATAAAAAGGGTTAACCCTATAGCGTATATCGTATAATACTCTATAGAACCAGCAGGTGTATCACCCAGACTGATCTGCACAATGAAAGCTGTCATAGTCTGAATGCTTGACAGGTAATTCCACCCCAGACGAGGCGTGGCGCCCGCTGCCAGGGTTACAGCCATGGTTTCACCCACAGCCCTTGCGAACGCAAGAATGAAAGACGCTACAATACCCGAAAGTGCACCGGGAACAATTACTCTCGTGATCACATGAAACTTTCGCATTCCCAGCGCATATCCCGCATTTCGAATGCTTACAGGCACAGCCTGGAGTGCCTCCACAGAGAGAGAGGAAACCATTGGTAGAATTCCGATGCCAACAACGATGGAAGCTGACATAGCATTGAACACTTCAATGGTGGGGAAAAAATATCGAAGCACCGGCGTAACACCATTCAGTGCGAAATACCCATACACGACAGTCGGAATTCCTCCCAGGATCTCGATCATGGGTGTAACAAAGGCGCGAAACGATCTTGTTGCGTATTGAGTCAAAAAAACTGCAGTCCCAAATCCGAGGGGTAACGCGATGAACGAAGATCCCACTGCAATCATCAAAGTACCGGACAGGAGCGGAAGAATCCCCAGGTGTTTCGGCATACCGAAAGGTTCCCATCTGGTTTCGGTTAAAAATTCAATAATACTAACTTTCTCAAAAAACTTCACTGCATCCAGGGAGAGAACCAGGATAATGGATATTGTGACTCCCACGGTTAGATACGCCAGCGACCTTAAGAAATATCGAATTCCCCTTTCTTGAAAGGAATAGGATGGCCGCTCACCATAGCGCCGGAATACCTTCTTCCGATCGCCACCCGTCACTGCCCGGGTAAGCAAATTTCCTGATGTATCGAGACTGCCCCCACCCGGGGGCATCGCATTGCTGCTATCAGTTACCATGAATTTTTCCAGAGCCATGGCCCGGTGAGTTTCTCCCGACCCATAGCCCACACATTTTCTATATATACTCTATTATTTGAAGATCGAGTCCAGGCGAACATGATCATCCTGATGATTCATCATAAGTGAACCGGCCGTTCTTGAGGCAAACCGTTTTTTTCCTGCTTCATAAATCGAAGAAGGGAGGGCCACATAGCCCACATCCTTACAGAGCATCTGCACATTGGCAAGATAGTAATCCACAAATGCCGCTACTTCGGGCCGTTCTGCCGCCGTTGTTTTCACATAGATGAAAAGAGGACGGGACAACGGAAAATACTCCCCGCTCTGCACGGTATCTGTGGAGGGTATGATCGCCTTTCCGGTTTTAGGATGGACAACAGGTATGATTTTCAACTTATCCTGATTCTCCTCATAGTATGCAAGACCAAAAAAGCCGATTCCGTCGGGAGATCCATTGATTCCGGTTACCAGAACATTGTCATCTTCACTGAACGTTGCATCGCCTCTGACCCTGCCATCTTTTCCGATGATTACCTCAACAAAGTAGTCATAGGTACCTGAATCTTGCCCGGGAGTGAACGCCCTGATATCCCTGGCAGGCCAATCGGGATTCACATCTTTCCAGGTTTTCGCAGGATTTTTGTATTGAAAGATTTTTTTGAGCTGATCCACAGTGAGTGAATTTACAAAATCATTGGATTTATTCACCACCACTGCAAGCCCGTCATACGCAACAGGCATTTCCACAAACTTCACACCGTTGGCGCTGCATACTTTTTCTTCTATAGCTTTAATGGGTCTTGATGCGTCGGAAATATCGGTTTCATTGTTACAGAACTTCTTCATTCCACCGCCGGTTCCCGAGATTCCGACGGTCACATTCACCTTCTGCCCGGAATTCCGGTAGGATTCGGCAATGGCCTCGGTAATCGGGTAAACGGTGCTGGATCCATCCACAAGAATCTGTGATGCAGCCTTCCCGCAGGAAGAAAAAAATATGCCCGTGACTGCCATTGCAAAAAAGGAGAGAACCAGTCCTGTCTTACGAACTCTGTTTTCATCTTGAACAGGACCATTTTCCAACTTCATCGTTTTCAGCGTTTGCTCCATTGATTTACCTCAAAAATTAGTCTTGAAAAAAGATGCTCCTTCGCAAATACGACTCAGCCCGACATACATCTCATACCGATCAGGCTTTGACGACAAAACTTTACGGATGAACTATCCGATTCCTGATGTCCGAATGGATGAAGTCTGTCGTCAACCCGGAAAGATCGGGAATTTGACAGAAGTGAGCCTGGCGGGGCTCTTTTTTCACAGGGTGTTTTGAATTTAATCTTGACCTGTTGCAAAACTATGGCGTAAATATTACAATCTTGTAACAATTTCTGCCCGACTATTTCTCCGTTATATTCTGATCGTCTATGCATATGTCACGGGAAAATAGAAGTAGATGACAGAGAAAACGCTCCGAAAAGGAGTGTACATTCTCAATTTCTGTATCCAGGAGAAAGAGCGGGCACCAGTATGAAAATTATGATCGATAACGAAATGGAGACCCTTAAAAAGGAACTCATCCTGATGGCGCGTAAAGCGGAATCTATCTTTGATATGGCTATCGAAAGCATGGAGACGCGCAACGAAGAACTGCTCAAACGAGTACTATTTGAAGATCATCAGCTGGACCAGATGGAGGTCTCCCTGGATAAGCGATGCATGCTGCTTCTGGAGCTCAAAGGACCCTTTGCTGTGGATTTTCGATTCGTATACAGCGTGATCAAAACCAATAAAGACCTGGAACGCGTGGGTGATGAATCTAAAACCATAGCGAAATGGGGAAGCAAGTTGAAGGGGTTACCCGATCAGGATATACGCGATCTCGCGAAGTTTTCAAGGGAAGCGCTGAA
>JBNLFC010000309.1:0-4833 GCA_050305335.1 Leptospirales bacterium | reverse complement strand
CTGATTGAAGCACCGAATGAGGCGAAGGGAGGCATTTTTGCCTCCCTTCTTTTTCCCAGTTCCAGCCACAAAATACCCCGGACCCTGTAACCCTCCAGCGCTATGCATATCAAAAAATGATTGAATGAAAGATGGGGTCATAGAGCTTCATTGCATATAAAGTCAAAGAAAGATCCTCACCGTTAGCGCGTGCTGGGCCATTTCCTTCTTCATTCAAAGAAAATGGGCGGACGCGTGTAGAGGTGAAAGAGGTAACAATGTCAAAACATACATTCCAGACCGAAGTGAACCAGCTTTTGCAGTTGATGATTCACTCCCTCTATTCTCACAAAGAGATTTTTTTAAGAGAATTAATCTCCAATGCGTCGGACGCTCTGGATAGATTACGGTACCTGACCATGACCGATGAGCAATACAAATCCATTGTGTTTGAACCGCGCATCGACCTTGAGTTTGATGATAACGACAAAAGGACCCTGACAATCACCGATTCCGGCGTTGGCATGAACGAGTCAGATCTGGTGGAACATCTGGGGACAATTGCCCGTTCCGGGACCAAAAGCTTTGTAGAGAGGTTGACCGGAGATCACAAGAAGGACTCATCAATGATTGGCCAATTCGGCGTCGGCTTTTATTCCGCTTTTATGGTGGCAGAATCCATTGAGGTGATTACTCGCAGGGCGGACGAAGAAAAAGCCTACCGCTGGGTAAGCGATGGGAAAGGGGAGTATGAAGTCACTGAGACTCAGCGGGATGGCCACGGCACTTCCGTGATTCTGCATCTCAACGAAGAGGGAAAACAATACGCCTCCACATGGGAAATTGAAAACATTATAAAAAAATACTCCAACCATATTCCCTTTCCTATTTTCCTTCATTCGAATAAAAAGGAATACGATGACAAGGGCAAAGAGACAGGAACCAATCCTGTAGTGGAGCAGATCAATAGTGCTTCGGCTCTCTGGCGGAAAGCGCCGAAAGATCTTAAAGAAGAAGACTATTCCGAGTTTTATCGAACCATTTCCCATGATAGTGAGGATCCTCTGCTGCATATCCACACTCGAGCTGAAGGGACTCTGGAGTATACGACACTGTTTTTCATTCCACGCAAAGCACCCATGGACCTTTACCGTGTGGATTATCAGGCCGGTGTGAAGCTTTATGTGAAACGGGTATTCATAACCGATGACGAAAAAGAGTTGATGCCCTCTTATTTGCGTTTTCTGCGTGGGATAATCGATTCCGAAGATCTTCCACTCAATGTCAGTCGGGAAATTCTACAACAAAACCGAGTTCTGTCTCAAATCCGTTCCGCTTCCGTGAAGAAAGTTCTGGGCGAGCTGGAGAAGCTTGCCCAGAATGATTCCGCAAAGTATCTGGACTTCTATCGTGAGTTTGGTCGCCCCATCAAGGAAGGACTCTATCAGGATTATGCCAACAAAGAACAACTGCTCAAGCTGGTCCGATTCAAATCCAGTGTGGTAGAAGGGATGACCTCACTGGCTGATTACAAGAGCCGGATGAAATCTGATCAGAAGTCTATCTACTATATTACGGGTGAAAAGGAGCAGAATCTGCGTCATTCGCCACTTCTTGAGCCATTCCGTGAACGTGGAGTGGAAGTACTGATTATGGATGATGAGGTGGATGAAATCGTAATTCCGTCCATCGGCAAATTCGAAGACCTGGAGTTGAAAGCTCTTAATCGTAGCGATGCTGCTCAAGATCTCAAGACCGATGCGGACCGTGAATCCGAGAAGCAGGCCGAGCCCGTCATCCAGAAGATCAAAGCGGCTCTAGGCGAGGACGTCAGAGATGTTCGAGCCAGTGCAGTCCTGACGGAATCACCTTCCTGCATTGTCGCTGACGATAAAGATCCGACTATTCAGATGCAGCACATTCTCAAGGCCATGGGTCAGGAGCAGATGGGCGATTTCAAACCCATTCTGGAGATTAACCCTGCCCATCCCCTGATCAAAAAGCTGGAGAACAATCAAGACGAAGAACAGATGAAAGATATGAGTCGTCTTTTGCTGGAGCAGGCCATGCTACTGGAAGGTATGGAGCTAAAAGATATGCCAGCATTTGTGAAGCGGATGAACCGCTATTTGACTCAGTCTATTTAAAGCCTCTGCCTGAATGCTCAGCGTTCTCTACGGAGATCGTAGATGGGAGTTGAACCAGGAAGGTAGGTCAGGGCTAAGAGCTGGCATTGGCCCACCTTCCGGTGTCCTTTCCGACTTCATGGTGCGCGATGCAATATTGAGATTTCCTGCGGTGGAGGGTTTTCTAAGGCTGTCCGCTACAATGGTCGTTTCAGATAGGCAGTGTAGTCTTTCTTAATGGGTTTATATTCAGGATTGGCGAAGAGGGAACTGGTAATGACAAGGTCTGCCGTATATCGATCTTCTACAATGATTATATTCTTGACGACCGCCAGCCGGATGAGTGCCTTCACATCAGGATCGTGAGGGTGCGGTGTCATAGGGTCCCAGAAAAAAAATAGCCCATCAATTTTTCCTCTGGAAATCATGGAGCCGATCTCCTGGTCTCCTCCCAGAGGTCCGGACTGCATAGTTGTGACCTGTAGCCCCGGGCATTTTTCTTTAAGAAGTTTGCCAGTGGTTCCTGTGGCATAGATGTGGTGTGTCGATAGGATCTTCCGGTTAAAATGAGCCCAGGTGATGAGATCATCCTTACGAGCATCGTGAGCAATAAAAGCAAGATTCAATATTTTTTTCTCTTTCATAACAAAATTTCTCCGTAGCAGAAGGCACTACGGGTTCTTTTATAAGATATACGAAATAAATTCAAACAGGGACAAAAAGAAGCTGTATAATCGGTTTTTAATCTTTCTGCAGGGAGTGGTAGACTTTATCCAGTAAGTATCTGAGCTGAAGTTCCTCCTCTTCACTCAGCGCATCAGTAGTAGCGATTTCCAGTTTGCTCCAGAGTTTTTCCACCATAGGGCGAATTCGCATGCCCTCCTGGTTGAGGTAGACCTCGGTCACCCGGCGATCCAGTGAACAAGCGCGTCGTTCCAGAAGACCTGCGTTTTCCATTCTTTTTACCATTTTCAGTACAGTGGGAAGCTGCAGTCCCAGGCGTTCGGCAAGCATGGAGGGAGTCTGGCCATTGTCTTTCCACAGAAGCTGAAGAATCATCTCCTGGCCTGAGTGAAGACCAAGCTCGGCAAGAAGTCCACCACCCATCACTCGATGGATTTTGCAGAGTTTGGCAATGAGAAAGCTGACAGTCTCAGTCATGGGAAGCGTTTTCATAGAACCTCGTTCAAGCCGGGCAAGCTTGAACTCCGGGGCACCGCCACTGGCTCACGCTTGTACTCAGCTGTAGAATTCATAAAATGAGAGCTAAAAAAAGCGGCGCTACGAAATACCAGCTTTCGCTCTGTCTCTTTGCGTTTGAGACCAACTCGTTCCCGGATACAATTTGAACATATCGAAGGTGAAATTTTACAGGGACCCTACAGAGCCGGGAACCGTTCGGATCACGTTCTTTTTTCTCGGACGAAGGCTTTCCATAAAAGAAAAGAAAGCCACAAATAGAAAGCCGGTCGCATAAATGATCATAAATGGCAACACAAGATAGCGGTGCAGTTTCACGGAGACGAAAAGCACGGCAAGGCTATAAATCGCAAGCAATACTTCAAAAAAGACAACAGGGTCAAGGGGTTGCGAATAGAGCACCCGATCCCGTACCCGATCCTTCCTTGACTCAATGCGATATTTAGGAGTTCGTTTGAAGGTCGACTGAAGCCCGATCAAAGCCTCCAGCCAGGCTCTGGTGTTGGAAACAGCAATGCCAGTTCCAATAACCATAAGGTAGGGAATCCATCTGGCCCTGGTCCACCAATTGTCGTACAATTCCCGTTGCGAATACATATAAAAAACAATGGGACCGAGAGCTCCCATGCTCATGATAACAAAAGCAACTGATAGCACGCCGATGTGTATATCGTGGACCTTGATAGGGAGATATTTTTCCATCAACAGGAATGGTAATGTGAGCAAAATATTTACAACCATTAATGGGTGAACCGAATAGTTCCAGAGATGAACCAGGGCTTCCCCTTTAATTTTCCAGTTGAAAGAGGATCCCAGAATGCGCGGCATCAGTTTCATTGCAGTCTGGATGGATCCTTTGCACCACCGAAATTGCTGGGATCGATAGGCTGAAACAGTGGCTGGCAGTTCGGCTGGATTGACAACATCAGAAAGATAGCGAAACTTCCATCCAACGAGCTCTGCTCTGTAAGATAGGTCAAAGTCTTCTGTCAGCGTATCGGATTCCCAATTCCCTGCGTCCAGAATGCACTGACGTCGCCAGATTCCACCGGTTCCGTTGAAATTCATCCAGAGCTTGCTACCGTTGCGTGCCACTTGTTCAATCACAAAGTGACCATCTATGCCCAGCGACTGAGCGCGCGTTAGCGGCGAGTAATCTCCGTTTACATGGCCCCATCGTGTTTGCACCATACCGATTGCAGGGTCCGAGAAGTAAGGAATAGTTTTTATCAGGAAATCCGGAGTGGGTACGAAATCTGCGTCGAAAATGGCGATGAACTCTGCGCTGGTTTTTTCCATTCCTTCTTTCAGAGCACCTGCTTTGTGACCCTTGCGATCGGTTCTGTGGATCTGTTCAATTCTATAGCCCTCTTTCTTCATGGCATTTACCAGAAGAGCGACCTTGTCTATGGTTTGATCTGTGGAATCATCCAGAACCTGGATTTCCATACGGCTTTTAGGGTATTTGATTTTGCCTACAGCTTCCAGGAGCCGATCGATGACATAATATTCGTTGAAGATTGGCAGT
>JBNLFC010000308.1:2137-4840 GCA_050305335.1 Leptospirales bacterium | reverse complement strand
TGTTCGTTGCTCATAAGATTAAAACCACTGGAACGGGATATGAACTGGAGGAAAAGCAAAATCCTTTTTATAGGGTGGGCCCGGGTATGGGCGCAGTGGAGTCTCGTAGCAGCAGGAGTGACCATTGACATCAGGCTCTATGGGTGGCTTTTGAACGTTTCTCCATCAGCTACACTTCTCTGGTGGAGTGCTTGCCTGGCAGCCGCAGCCACCGCTTTGAGCGGACTCATTTTTATGCTTCTGGGAAAATCTATAGCACTAAAGCTTCTTCGGTCCGTACTGGTAGATCCCGCCTCCCTGGATAAAAGAGATGACCATCTTATATGGATGATTGCCAGACTTGCCCGCCAGGAGGGATTGACCACCATACCGTCCGTTGCAATTCGCTATGGCAATGATCTGGATCTCTTTACCGTCGGTTGCGGCGAGAAAGGGGTACTTATGGTTATGAGCCATCGGCTGGCTGACGAGGGCACGGAAGCATTGCTGACCGGCTGGCTGACACCCTGGCTAAAAAGGATCGCACAACGGGAAATCTGGGAAAAAACCATGCTCCAGGGGGGATGGAACTTATGGATCACTTACCCTGCCAGAGTTCTGGCCAGACTTTTCCGCAGCAACAATCGGGAAACCCGTCTGACCCGGGGAGTGGAATCGCTCATTTCACTTACACTCCTTATTCTGGGACCAACCCTCTTTACACTCCCACTGCTTATTCTAATGGACCGCACCGAGAAAATTGCAGAGCATTCACTCTACATGAATGGGCTTGTGGATCTGACCCCCCTTTCCTATTTTTCTCTGTTGAGAACAGGAAGGAAAATGGGCGACCCACCCCTGTTTTTGGACTTTCGTCCAAAGAAGGGTGCTGATTCCACCGGAATTCTTGTTTCCAGAGATACCGCCCCCCCGAGAATGCCCTGAGGAGATTGATGGGCCTTTCATACCCGATCTGCTCAATCGCGAGAAGTGATAATGATAACCAGGAATCTTTTTCATCCCCCCGGGGGGGCTGCGAAATCTTTTGCAGCGATATTTATCTTCACCATGCTCTGGCTGCCCGCCAGCCAGTGTCGCAAGGCCAGACCAGAACCACCGGACGAGGTGAAAGCCCGCTACTTTGCGGATGCCGATCGTTTCTGTCATGCCATCGTAGAGTGTATGAAACAGGACATTATACGGAGAGTTGACAGGGATCTCCGACGAAGGGACTTAATCCTTTCACGAATGAATCAGGACCTCTGCATTAAAAACCAGTATCACCTGATCGGAGATTTGAGTGTGAGCCCATACGGACACGAGGCCTCGCTGGAGGAGGAGCTCTATCAAGAATACCACAACTGCGCGGAAGCGGTGGGAGTTGCGACCACCTGTCAAGAACGTTTGCAAAAAGTGAAAGAAAACGAATCCTGCCGTAAAATTCGGAAAGAACCCAGGTAAAAGAAAAAGATCAGTGAAAAAGCGAAGAATCGATCAATTCTGTGCCGGTTTCTCCAGGGGCGATGCAATATCCAATGAAGCCATAACGCTGCAGACTTTTTTGCGAAACATGGGTTTTGACTCCGAAATCTATTGCGAGAACTACAACGAGGCAGACTCATCACTGGTCCACCATTTTCGAGAATACCGTCCCTCCAGCAATGGGGCATTCATATACCATCATTCCTATGCAACACAGATACTCCCCTTTTTGAACAAAATCAGCCTGCCGGGCATTTTAATCTTTCACAATATGACGCCCTCCAGCTTTGTAAAGCCTTACAATGTGAAAATGGCCGCTGCTCTTGAACAAACGCGAGAAATATTGTCCGGAATGAATCAGCGGTTTGCTTCTATTCTGTGTGATTCCAGGTTCAACCTTCAGGAACTCCACGCCCTTGGCTTTCAGGGAGGAAGCGTTATGCCTGTTATCATGCGTTCACCGGACAGCCTGAATCACGAATTACAGGCTAAAGCAGACAATGGAAGGGAAAAAAAAGGAGTCAACATCCTCTTCGTTGGAAGAATATTTCCCAACAAGCGACATCAGGATCTCATCAAAGCTTTCTATTTTTTCAAAGAATTGTGCCCGGATTCCCGGATGCTTTTTGTCGGCGCCTTTCATCCAGGAATGAAAGGTTACACGGCAGAACTTTACAACCTCATCCAGGCATTAAAACTGGAGAAAGACATCTTTTTCACGGGAATGATATCCGACGATGAGTTGCTGGCATACTATGCTAACGCTCACCTATTTCTCTCCATGAGCGAACATGAAGGCTTCTTTGTTCCTCTGGTAGAGTCCATGTCCTATCAAGTTCCCATTATGGCTTACGCTTCATCGGTTATACCCGAAACCATGGGTGAAAGCGGCGTATTAATCTACGAAAAAGATTTTCCCACAATTGCTCGATGGATGGACACCATTATCAAAGATGAAGCGCTTCGAAAATCCATAGTGGATCGTCAGAACGAAAGGGCGAAGGAATTCAGGCCATCCATAGGACTTGCTGCCTTTACAAAAGCTCTTCAGGACGTGGGTGTTGCCATAGATTCGAAAAAAGTCAACGACTTGCTACTTTCGTGACAGATACCCCCCTCCAACCGCCTGCTTACAATGCATAGGCCAATGACCTACCGACAGCCCCCTTCACCGGATCGCCCATTATTCCGCAATCACCTGTATTTGCCACCTTACCAACAGAATCAATTTTCTATGAAAAT
>JBNLFC010000308.1:0-2127 GCA_050305335.1 Leptospirales bacterium | reverse complement strand
CCGCGGCCAGGGATGGCCTCCCCCAAAAGGATTTGACCTGACTCAGCCCCCATTTTTTTCTCTTCGAAGATGAAACGAAACCGCACCTTTTCTGTGATCCTGTTTCTGACCGGTGTCCTGGCTCTGCCAGTCTCCTGCGGCAAAAAGCCAGGCGGCCTCGTGCGCTTCTGTGCCGTTGGTAGCGAGACTTTCTCCTATGTTATGGACGCCTGGGATCATGAATCCCAGGCCGAGGGTGGTGAGCCGTTGCGTTTTGAGGCACGAGGCAATGGAGCTGCACCGCTGGCACTACGCAATGGTGTCTGCTCTATGGGCGTCATGAGCCGACCTATGGATGATGCAGAGATGGATTCGATTGTAAAAGCTACAGGCAAACAGCCTCTGGCCATTCCTGTGGCCGTGGATGCGCTGGTAATTATCAAGAACAAAGACTTCCCCGTTCAATCACTGACCATGGAACAAGCAGAGCAACTTTTCACCTCCCCTTCGCCCTCTATGGCGGTTTTTGGGAAGGGAAAGGCATCCCGAGCCATAAGACTTCTTGGTCTCAACTCCTCTGTGGATACCTACCGATGGATGAAAGAGGTCTTTCTTAATAAGAAAGACTTTTCAGATAAAGTTGAAGAGATACCCGCTCCATTGATGCTGGTAGATGACATCGCCGCGGATCCCGGCGCAATCGGATATGGCCGACTGGCCGATCTGACGCCGAAGACTGAAGCTATGTCTATTCTATCTGGAAAAGAAAGAGTCGCACCCTCCTCTGCGACCATTGCAGATCGGAGCTACCCGGCAATTCGTTATATTTACATCTATGTAATGGAAGATTATCTTCATTCTGAAAATCATACAGGCCGGTTTTTACGGTACGCACTGAGCGAAAAAGCCCAGAAGATTTTGCCCCACTATGGTTTCTTTCCTCTCACAGCCTCTGAAATGTCCCGCTTTGCTCGCACTCTTCCCTGAAAGGCGGCGCCTCTCCTGCCCGATTGCTGAGGCATTCCAGTTTAAGAAGTCTCGAATTGTCCGGTAAAGTTGAACTCCTTCCATGCGTCCAGGGCTTGCTCATTGAATTCCACAGAAAAATAGCAGTCTACCGAAGAGACTGCCAGATTTTTTCAATTTTCAATTGACATCAGCACTCGAAATAGTGAAATTGAAAAAAATTTTGGCAGTATCGTCAATAGATTGCTAAACCATGGCTACAGGAAATGAACTGTAGAGTCCTGGAGGAGACAAAAATATGAAGATTAAACCACTGGGTGACCGGGTCCTGATCAAGCCGCTGGAGAGCCAGGAGGAAAAGATTGGATCCCTTTATATCCCCGATTCCGCAAAAGAGAAGCCGCAAGAGGGTATTGTAGAGGCAGTTGGCCCTGGAAAGACAGAGGGCGGAAAGCAGGTAGCCCCGGAAGTAAAACCAGGAGACCGTGTTCTCTATGGGAAATATGCAGGCACTGAAATCAAGCAAGACGGACAGGAATATCTAATTGTACGCGAGAGCGACATTCTCGCAATCATGGGATAATCAACCTGCCAATTTCAAATTTCCATAAAAAGTAAAACTGAAGGAGTAAAAGGCATGAGTGCCAAACAACTGGAATTTCATGAAGAATCCCGAAAAAGACTGCAAAAGGGTGTGAACAAGCTGTCCAATGCAGTCAAAGCAACACTGGGTCCAAGAGGACGCAATGTGATCATTGATAAAAAGTTTGGAGCCCCTACGGTAACAAAAGACGGAGTCACAGTTGCCAAAGAGATCGAACTGGATGATCCCTTTGAAAATATGGGAGCACAACTATTAAAGGAAGTAGCCACCAAAACCAACGACGTTGTGGGAGATGGAACCACCACAGCAACCGTTCTGGCCCAATCTATTGTAAATGAAGGCTTAAAAAACGTAGCCGCTGGCGCCAATCCCATGCTCCTGAAACAAGGTATTGAAGCAGGCACCAACGCATTAGCTTCTAAAATTAAAGACATGGCTGTGAGCATTGACAGCGTCGAAGATATTGCTTCCGTCGCTTCCATCTCCGCGCAAGACAAAGCCATCGGCTCCCTCATTGCCGAGGTCATGGACAAAGTCGGTAAAGACGGCGTCATCACCGTCGAAGAATCCCGTGGTTT
>JBNLFC010000307.1:0-4844 GCA_050305335.1 Leptospirales bacterium | reverse complement strand
CCCGACATTAGCGAACGTCATTACAAAAAACCCGAGATACGCGGTGACCTGGATGCTCTGGCTACCGCCTTCAATAATGCTCAACGTCCACTTTTGCTGGTGGGTGGTGGAGCGATTCTTTCGGGAGCAGCCCATGAGGTCAGAACGCTGGCGGAAAATGCCATGGCTCCGGTTACTACAACGTTAATGGGAATTGGGAGCTTTCCCGGGTCCCATATCCTGCATCTTGGAATGCCCGGTATGCATGGAACGTACACGGCTAATACAGCAATTCTAGAGTGCGATTTTCTTCTCTCACTCGGATCCAGATTTGACGATCGCGTGGCGGGCAAGGTGGATGATTTTGCCCCTGAGGCCATTCGTGCACAGATTGATATCGATGTGGCTGAATTTCAAAAACGTGTTCCCGTGCATCATACCATTGCCGGTGATCTGCAAGATGTGATTCAAATGCTCATTCCGTTGATTGAAAAAAAAGATCGAAGCCAGTGGATCAGCCACCTGGAAGATCTTCGCCAGGCGCATCCGCTGGAGTATGAGACCGATGATCATGTGATCAAACCCCAGCAGATGATCCAGCGTATGTACGAAGCAACCGGTGGTCGTGCTATCATTGCCACGGATGTGGGTCAGCATCAGATGTGGGCAGCCCAATATTATCCCATAGACGAACCCAATCGCTGGCTTACAAGCGGCGGACTGGGAACCATGGGCTTCGGGTTGCCAGCGGCAATTGGTGCAACACTGGCAAAACCGGAAGATCTGGTTGTGCTCATCACCGGAGACGGATCATTCCAGATGTGCATTCAGGAGCTGGCCACCATCCGACAGTACAACCTTGGCGTTAAGATTCTTCTCTTGCACAATAGCTATCTGGGAATGGTTCGCCAGTGGCAGGAGCTTTTTTTCGAAGAACGCTACTCCCAGTCGTCCTGGAGTTTCAATCCTGATTTCATTCAAGTAGCTGCCGGGTATGGTATTCCGGGAAAGCGCATTTCCACCTCGGATCAGATCGATGAGGGTCTGGAGTTTCTTTTAAAGGAGAATGGGCCGGCAATTCTGGAGGTGCTGATCCCCGAAGATGAAAAGGTTTTCCCCATGATCGCTGCAGGACAGAGTCAGCGCGATATCATTGAGTTGAAAGATATGGTAAAAAAGAAGAGCAAAGTCCAGGGGACGTCAGTCCCACCGGGTAAGTCATCTCCATGAAAAAGGATGGTTTGCAAACCGGTCTTTCCTCTATTCATTGGAACTCAGTTCAGGGACTTCAATGGCACCAGTGAGAATGCACAGAACCAATGCACGGTTTTGCTCTGTTTGTGTTGTTGCATTCATTAACTGCACCAGGCAAGTCGCTTGAGCATCTCTTTTTGCCTGCTTCTCGCCCTCGGAGTCGCTGGAGAAAGGGAGATAAATGCCACACCCGCTGGTGACCAGTAGAAGAACCCCCATGAGGGCTTTTGTTATAAAAGCTTTCCAATATTCCATGTAACTGTCCTGAAAAATAATCCAGCCTGCTTGCAGCGCCCTGCTGTCTCCCGTTCTCTTTTTTTTGTCGCCACAGGGCAAGGAAATATGGAGGGCATCTCAAAAATGCCTTCCAGACACACGGGACAGGCTGACTATGCTTATACCATCGGGACAGGTTGCCTTCGCCACAATGCGAGAAATTCAGATTGACCTTGATCCCTACCTTATAAGAGATTACTTTCAGTGTGGTTGACAGGCCACTCTTTTGCGGATATGAAGAAAAAGCCCGTACCAAAAAAGGGGAAGTCTCTGGATGAGACTCTAAAGGAAGATGCAAGGTGGATGAGAAACCTCTATCCTGAGCCCCCTGTTGTGAATAAGGGTCGGTGGGCTCGCTACCGTATACTGCTGGAGAGGTTTTTTCAAGCAGTTCATCGCAAGGGGACTCAAAAATTGACCATTATGGTCATTCCCCACACAGAAAAGAAAATATTCAATCTGCACATTAACTTTTATTCATTATCGATTTCCGGCGTTATACTGGTTCTGGTTGTGATCATCTCGGTTGTGAGCCTCGTGGGCAAAAGCGGAGAATCCATTGAGTTTTATGATATGGGTTTGACCAACAGCCAGTTCAATATCCAGAGCACAAAAATTGCGGATGAGATACTCCCTCTCCATGAATTGATTAATGAATATACCAACGCCATTGCGGAACTCTATGTAAAAATTGACGGTAAAAGGGATGATGTGGCAGGACAGGGTGGAGTGGCCCAGGCTGTCATTGACAGAGAGATTTCGGATCTGAAAGAGGCGGTGGTTCAGTGTAGAGCTCTGGGGGACGCCTGTAACCAGCAAATGACAGACGAAATATTAAAAAGGGTAATCTATCTATCCAGTCAGGATAATATGAGCCTGAAGCGTGCCGTTGAACTTTCCGATCGTGTCATTACTGAGTTGAAAACCAAAGAAAAGCAGAATCTGATTAAAAATACGCCCAGCATATGGCCAGTGCGAGGTTATGTTCTTCATCCCTATGGCTGGCAGGTTGACCCTTTGCGCGGTCATGAGATTTTTTTGCAGGGTGTGGAACTGGGTGCATTACCCGGTAGCGAAGTTTATGCTGCGGCACCTGGTACCGTGTCCGATATTTCTTACGATTCTCGATACGGTTTGAACATCTGGGTAACCCATAAGTTCGGCATCCGCACATTTTATGCGCATCTGGATCGCGTGAGCGTCGCGGTAGGCGATCGGCTGTCTAAGGGTGAGGTGGTCGGGTACGTGGGAAAGAGCGGCAACGCGCCTGTTTCTATGTTGTATTACGAAGT
Organism: Leptospirales bacterium; assembly: GCA_050305335.1. GTDB lineage: Bacteria > Spirochaetota > Leptospiria > Leptospirales > Leptonemataceae > JBNLFC01. The sequence goes on along the minus strand of JBNLFC010000307.1, from coordinate 2,043 downwards.
TCATGTGGGAACCGTGGCATATACTCCCCACGCATTTTTGAACCATATACAGGATCAATGGCTGATAAAACCGAATCACTGATACTCAATAGCCTCATTGGAGAAGGGTCCGAATTCCGCGGCGAATTTAAAGTGCGCGACCTGATTCGTATCGATGGGTATTTCAAAGGCAATCTGATCACCGAAGGCAAAGTGCTTGTAGGCAAAAGCGGTGTTGTGGATACCGATATCCGCGCTGGTATAGTTGTGGTCGGCGGCGAGGTTCATGGTTCCATTTATGCTACGGAACGGGTTACGTTACTTTCCACCGGCAAGGTTTTTGGAGACGTGGTAACAAGGAGTCTGATTGTAGAAGAGGGTGTGGTTTTTGAAGGCCGTTGTACCATCAATCGATGAGATGTGCGGCAGAAATTTGAGTTTAATATTACACAGCGATTCAGCTTTGCCGGATAGAAACTATTTTTGAAGTCTGTAATCTTTTGGCGTTATTCCCATAACCCTGCGGAAGCTCCGATTAAAGGAGCTCTTACTTTCGAACCCAACATCATAGGCGATCCGCAGTATGGGGTAATCGGGATAATTTTTTAATAGTTCAGCTGCATCAGTTATACGATATCTGGCAATAAACTCGGCGAAACTTGTTTGCATGTAAATGTTCAAAAAGTCGGAAAGCTGATAGGGCCGCAATTCCAGAATAGCGGCTACACTTTCCAGGCGCAATTCCGGGTCATGGTGGATCTTTTTTTCCCTGAGCAAATAATCGAGCTTCTCTTTCAGCATCTCCTCTTCTTCACTTGCCAGAGAAGTTCGTCGTCTCTGTTTGCTGATTTTCGTGACCGGAGAGTCCGGATCGTTTTTTTCCGGAAGGATGAGTCCTGCAATGGATTCTTTCAAAGTCTGGATGTCGCTCTGTACTGAAGAAAGCTCCCATTGGAGCACTCTATGCCTGTCCAAAATTGAAGCTATAAAGAAAAAACCGAGAAAAAGAAGATCTAAAAAAAGCCCTCCCTCTTTTAATGCGGTTCTAACAACACTATCCGGCAGCCAGTTCCAGACAGACATATCCAGCCAACCTCCTATGATCAATGCATAGAACAGGGTAATTAACTCAGAAAAAATAAATGGTAGGATAATGAGTCTGGCGGGAGTATTGGAGCGAGCAAACACAATAGAGCCTGCTGCTATCAGGAGTAAGCTATTGAGGATTCCTGTAAAATAGTAGCCCTGGTTTGTAAAGAGCGGTGAGAAAGGGAATGCAAGTAATTCCAGTAGAAACAGCAAGCTGGCTGTTCTCAGTGCGTTTGCCCATCGCGGATGGTGGATGGAAAGTCGAAAAAAAAGAATCATCGCTTCATTGAGCAACACCCGCATTGCCATGTAGCAGGCAAAAACAAAAAGTATCAAAGCCCATGTGTGTGGAGGTTGAATTAGAAAGTTCAGGCTTCCATACAACGCAAATGAAAAAGCAGCCTGCGCAATAAGAATCAGGATAAAGTATAAAAAAATTCTCTCTCTCGAATAGAGTGCCATGATGATCAGCATAGACAGAATAAAGAAGCTGATCACGCTATAGAGTAAGATTTCCGCTGATCTGCGTGATTCCATCCGATGCAAATCGATCTTAGAAAAGAGCTCCGGTGTAACATTGATGGGTAAACTTCCGTGGACGTGCAGCAGAACGGTGTCGGGTTTTTCAGTTTGAAGTGGAATGGGAAAGAGAGGGGCAGACGACTCCTGAATGGGCCATTGGTCTATGGGTACCATGGAGCCTGCCTTGCCGCATGGCCGTACAGAAGTTTTGAGACCCTGGCCTATCAGGTAGCACTCTGTTTCGCTGATCAAATGGGATCCTGAAGAAAGGTAATAGGTTCCTGCCTCTTTTACACCATGGATTCGGATCTTTACCCAGATGTGGTGCAATGCTAATCCGCCCGATACGACTCCGGCCGGTGCCACCCCATAATCTTTCGAATTTATTGCTTCATCTAAAGAGATTTCATTGTAATGATCGGGGAGATATGCCGTTTGAAGCTGGAGCTGTGA
>JBNLFC010000306.1:0-4847 GCA_050305335.1 Leptospirales bacterium | reverse complement strand
CGAAAATGATTTTTAAATACTTCTGATTCTCTTCTTTCAGGTTTTGAATATGCGCATCTTTTTGCTCGATAGTTGCTTTCAGCAACTCAATCTCTTTTTGAAGATCAGAAAGATTCACAACGATATTTAAAATACATCATTACGAATTTCCGTACACTACTTTTTATCCAGTCCTTGAATATTCGAGGCGTTTGTGTTCTTTTCTCGCGTCAATGCCACGTAAAAGCATTTGAAGTTGCTCTTCGCTCAACTCCTGAAGATCTGCCTCTGTATCCGGCCAGGGGAAGCGATCCTTCTCCAGCTTTTTGCTCCACAGGGCAAATCCGTTTAAGTGCCAGTAGAGAATTTTCATAATGTTTTTCTTGCGATTGCTGAATAAAAAGTAATCTTCCGAAAATGGTGAGACTCCAATTTCATTTTCCACAAGGGATGCAAGAGTGCCCATAGATTTTCTCATGTCCGTCACTCCCGGACGAACAAAATAGCGCTTGTTTGCCGGAAATAGCTGATCCTGCAGACTCATGACTCGAAACGGATCTTGATCGCCAGTGAGTTTTCTTCCAGTGTCATTGTAATTTCGGGCCTGAAATCCTTCAGCCACTCTCTTTTGGCTGGAACCTGGACGAAACCTGGTGCCTTTTTTATTACTGGCTTCTTTTGCTCTCTCTGTCTGCGTATGCGGCCATATAGAGAATGATGACTGATTCCATGGCTCTCTGCAAATTTTCGGATACTCAGGCCGCTTGCGTTGAATTGTTCAAGGATCTCTTCCCAGTTCAGATGTTGTTTGGTTTCCATATCTGAATGGTAGCAGATCTCGCGGTTTGAGAAAAGATGTCCGTCCTTAGGCGCTTACCTATGCAGGTCCTGTCACCGTGGATGGAAGCATCACTACAGGGGGCACCGTGACGGTGAAGGCCATTGGCTGCGCCGCCGGAATCAACCCCTCTGCGGTGAACCAGACCACCTACACCCTGGTGGTGGACACACCGGTCATTTCCCTGCCTGCTGCCACGGGACAGATGGATTTCTCCAATACGACAACAGGCGACACCCTCTACTACACCACCGATGGCTCCACACCCACCTGTGCAGCTTCGGGCACAGAGATCACCTACGGCGGCGCTGCCTCCACCTATCCCTTTACCGGAGCCTACCCCTCCACGGGAAAAACCGTGAAAGTCATTGGATGCAAATCCGGTTATACGGATTCCCCCGTGGTCACCCAGGTTGCCGTGGCCACACCCACCGCAACTCTGGACAATCTGATTGACAAGGGCCATGTGCGAACGGGCTTTCTGGTGGGCACGGTCACAAACCCCGATGGCCTCATCGATCTTGATGCAGTTCATGTGAAACTGGACGGTGCCGATGACACAGCGACCATCACAGGGACGACCTGGAAATACCAGCTCCCCGTGAACGCTTCCTGGACCGAAGGGACTACCCATACCATTGAGGTCTACAGCCAGAACAAGGCGGGGATGACCTCCGGCAGCACCACGGTGACCGTGACCAGGCGCAACAACGCCGATGTGGATGGGGACGGCTATCCCGAATGGGCTGTGGGAGCACCTGGTGGCTATGGATCTGTAACTCTGTATAAGGGTGTAATAAACGATCTGGGGACCACTCCCATGACCACCATCACTGGATACCCGGGTGTTACCTACTCTTTCGGGCAATCTATAGCGCTTGCCGATATCAACGGGGATGGATACGGGGATCTGATCATTGGTGCGCCACGGGATGAAACCGGGGGGTACGGTTCGGGGGCGCTCTATATCTATACCGGTTCGTCGGGGGGGATCACGGCAAGCGATTACACAGGGCGAAATATAATGATTAATTCTACTGCGAGTACCAACTATTTCGGAAATCTGGTTGTAACGGGAGATCTGAACAACGATGGAATCTCCGATATCATCGCGAGTAATAATAGTTCTACCAATTGGTATGTGTATATTTATACGGGCAGCGCTTCCTTTGCGAGCATACCCTATGATGCCGCAGATCAAACGATCAATATAGGCGCTGCAATTACCTCCCTGGGTCTGGCTGATATGAATAACGATGGGGAAGAGGATCTCATTGTTACTGGAAATAACGTTTATGCCGGAAACGGAACCTTACTGGATGCAACAGCACATTCGGTGGGTGTTGTTGCCCTCGGTCAGAGCCTGGATGCGGGGGATCTTAACGGGGATGGGAAGCCGGATCTTGTGGTGAATGATTATATAACCCATTTGGGTAATTACATTATCGGGGATGGGGCCTTTGGTTTTTCGCTGGATCACTCCCACGACTATGGAACTGATATTAACAATGGGAGTGGGGTTGTGATTCGCGATATGGACGGCGATGGGGACAACGACCTGGCCATTGGCTGGTCGGGTGATGGTAAGGTTTATATATATAAAAATTCTAAAATTGAAGGGGGATCCGCGCCTTACGTGGACCTGACCACACCCGCAAATACAATCAGCCCCGGTGCGGCCAATTTTGGTCGATCGTTGATCTTTGATGATCTGAATATGGACGGGAAACCCGACATGATTGTTGGCGCCGATAATGGTAATGTCTATTGTTATAAAGGGGATGGCCTTGGTGGATTTACGCTGATTGGATCCCCTTCCAATCCAGACGGCGCCAATTCCAATAAATTTAGCTTCAGTCTTGCCTATTAAACAATGATTCACCATGGAGAGGGGACGAGTTATTTGATCATGAAAATTCTTGGCATGCAAATTGAAGATTGTATCTTCAATTTGCATGAAGGTCCATCGGCAACTCTCCAACTATGCCAGGGCACTTTTTCAGCAGTATCCCGTAGTCACTATAGTGGGGCCCAGGCAATCGGGCAAAACCACCTTTGTAAATGATATAAAATTCTGCGGGTTGTCTCACCTTACCCAATTCCTGAAGGAAGAGTTTCGAATTTAAGACTGGTCGGAGAACACCTGACACCATGGGCTGTCGTTTGGTGAAAACTTTTCTCCACTCAAGCGCCCACACCTCTTCTGCTCTTCTTATCTTCATGGTTAAAAATCCTTAAAACGTTCAAAAACTACATGTTCATGGGATAGATTTCCATGAGTTCATCGGCTAAAATTTAAGACGTGGCCATGGATTCTGAAAAAGAAAGCATACACGGAATGCCTTCGTATGAGAAATCCTCGAAATGGATTGTGGGCATTGTGGAAGACGACCTCGCATACCAGAAAAAAATCCAGGAAGAGTTGAGTCTCGTGTCGGAAGTCGCTGAGATCCGCACCTGGAAGTCCGCCGAAGAGTTCTGGCGCGATGAGAGGCGAAAAGGAATCGATCTTGTTCTTCTGGATGTTAAGCTCGGGGGAATGAGCGGAGTGGATCTTACCGAGCGTTTATCTGAAAAGCATCCCGAGGTTCGTATTGTCATCCTTACCAATCTGAACTCGGATCAGATCATCTTCCAGGCCCTTCGCAACGGCGCCATAGGATACTTACTCAAATCGGAACTGGATGATATTCGATCAACAGTAAAAATAGTAATGAATGGGGGCGGAATCATCACCCCCACCATCGCTTACCGGGTTCTGGGCAGTTTCAAAAAGACCAACCTTGTTATGGGAGCCAATCTGACTGATCGGGAAAAACAGATTCTGGAGCTCATGGTCAGGGGCAAAACCATTGCCCTGGTAGCTGATTTCCTGAAAGTGAGTGTGAATACAGTCAATCACCACGCGAAAAATATCTACAAAAAGTTGAATGTTCATAACCGTTCGGAGCTGGCCAGAAAGGTGGTCTCTTCCGGACTGCTGGATCACGATTTACAATCCGATCCGGAAAATATTGACATGCCTGCACAATGATGCTATAATGCCTGCATGGGCACACATCAATACACGATCCGGGGGATTCCTGAGGATCTGGACCGGGCCATCAGAAACAGAGCCGATGAGAACGGGGAAAGCATGAACCAGACTGCCATTGATCTATTGAGACACGGGATCGAGATGGAAGAGTTGCACCATGATCTGGACTGGATTCAAAATTCATGGAAGGATGACAGAGCTTTTGATGAAGCCATCGGGTTGCAGAGAAAAGTTGATCCGGATCTCTGGAAATGAAACTCGCTCTTGATACGAACTCCTACGTTGCGCTGGCAAAAGGCGATCTCCAACTTCTGAACATTATACAACATGCGAGAACCATTTTTTTACCATTTATTGTGGTAGGAGAGCTAAGAGCGGGTTTTCTGTGTGGGAAATATTCCTCCCGGAATGAGAAGGCATTTCAAAGATTTCTCGCTTCCGCGCGGGTTACCATCCTCTATGCGGATGAGCAAACAACACACCATTACGCGACTATCTTTTCCGATTTAAAGAAAAAAGGAAAGCCCATCCCTACCAATGATCTCTGGATTGCGGCTCTGGCCATAGAGCATAACCTTGTACTCCACTCTTTCGACAAGCATTTTCGAATGATCGGGCGTTTATCGATCATCCCATAAGAGAAATTAGTCAATGCTCCTTCTTGCTCTTCTTTTCTTCATGGTAAAAAAACGTATTTGGAAAAAAATAAACTGTGAAGAAAAAAGAGAGAAGTCAGGCATTATTGTCACACTTATACATTATAATAACAAAATGAAATTCGTGAACTATCCGGTAGGGTGATAGGGTGTGCAATAGAAGTGCACCGTTACCGGTCAAATACAAGGGCCTGACTCTGGACTGTGGATATAGAATAGACCTGCTTGTAAATAATGAGCTAATTGTAGAATTGAAGAGTGTTGATGCCCTTAAAGGAATACATGAGGCGCAATTGCTGACGTATATGAAGCTATCCGGGATCAAACAAGGATTGCT